>NZ_NFKB01000019.1:0-54830 GCF_002160175.1 Faecalibacterium sp. An192 | reverse complement strand
CTGCTCTGCTCTGCTCTGCTCTGCTCTGCTCTGCTCTGCTCTGCTCTGCTCTGCTCTGCTCTCAAAATTATCCTCCTTATCCTTTATATTGTCAACAATTTACCTGACAAAAGCCATGAAGTTATTTCGTATTTTTATTGGCATATAAGCTTTTAACTGCTTCAAACAGCATATGACTGTAAAGCTAATTGCAACCACTACAGCTACAATGATCAATGCATAAAACACATTATTTTGAAGCATTCCAACAGTAATAGCCACACCAAAATGCTGCATTATTATTTCTGTAAGCTTTAATATAATTCTCTTAATCGGTTCATGTACAGCTAAAATTGTAATGGTATTCTGGCCAAGATATTCGAGAAAACTATTTTTTACAATAAACCACTTGCATACAAATCCAAGCCACAAAGATCCTATAATACCTCCAAATATATAAATCACATAGCTCTTTCCATAGGAATTGCTCCACATCGATACCCCAGGGTTAAAGTATCCAATCATAATAGAAATCACTAGAAATCCAGAAATTAAAAATTTTTTCCAGCTATTTGTCAACGTTATTTTTTTATATCACATTCAACGATTCCCCATACATAGCCTAGTATATACCATACTAATCCATCGATTATTCGCAAAAGCCATATCGTATAAAAACACACTGGTAATATAAATGACAGTCCAAGCCATACTGCAGCAATCAGGCCATCCACACTAAAAATCCATAAGAATCTATTACTGTTGTGATTAAAAATAGGATACGCTATGAGTTCTAATATGTATAACACAATAAGGAACCATATTGGCCCTATATCAAAAGATCTAAAATGAGATTCAATTAAAACCCAATACGTAAACAATAAGATCCTAAATAAAACAAATGGCCACAGGATTGTTTTTGAACGTTTGAGAAAAAAAGCTTTAAAAGAACTACGCTTTCCAAATTTCTTTAAAATATATCCTGATAGGGCAAAAAACAACGGCATATGAAAAGTATAAATCCATTGAACTAGAAAACCTTTTGTATTTACATGACCTATAACTACTAAAATAATGCCTAGTCCTTTTAGCACATCAATCCAACTTGTTCTCTGTTCCGTTTTCAAAAATACCCTCCTCATCCTCATAAACTAGAGCTTAATTTATATAATCTGTCAAAACAGCTTTCAAGTAAATTTTTATTGTGCGGGCAAAAATTAAATTTTATTTTTCAAATTCATTTTCATTTTCAAAACCATTTGTGTTATAAATTCTTCTTTTAGCAAAAAAAGAACCAACAAATAAATCACACAACCAGCTGTTCCACCAATTAGGCACTTTATAATATTTTGAAATTCATTAATTCGTGGCATGAGAATAGTAATTCCAACATACATAAAAATCATTGCAAAAAATGCCTTTGTAAACGTATTTATTGCTTTAAGGTATTTAAAATTTGTCATTTTTTTACACATATGGATTAAAAGTGCTATTGTGCAGATAGTAGCTGAAATAGATGTTGCAAAAGCCAAACCTAAATACTCAAATCTTTTTACAAGGACAATATTCAGTCCAATATTTACACCAACTGCAATTATTCCATTAATCATTGGAGTTTTTGTGTCTTTCATAGAGTAAAACACTTTATTCAGTACATCTCTAAACGATGCTCCAACAATTCCAAGCGCATAAATTTTCAATGCCCGACTCACAAATAAAACTGTTTTCTCATCAAACGCTCCTCGCCCAAATAAAATTTGCACAATTTCTTTTGAAAAAGCAAAAATTAAAGCACTTAATGGTAGGACCAGTAATGACACCACATTAATGTAAGTTAAAGTAAATGAATTTTTTTCTTTCCTGTCATTTCTTGCAAACAACTCTGTCATTTTAGGATATAAAATTGTTGTCAAG
The DNA here is from genome assembly GCF_002160175.1 of Faecalibacterium sp. An192. NCBI lineage: Bacteria > Bacillati > Bacillota > Clostridia > Eubacteriales > Oscillospiraceae > Faecalibacterium > Faecalibacterium sp. An192. Next base: position 52,937 of record NZ_NFKB01000019.1, on the reverse strand, counting down.
CTTAAAATGACAACTTGAGTCACCATATTTGCAATTTCACTTGAATAATTTAATGCAGAAACACTTCCCTCTACCAAGCCAGATGCCATCGAACGATCAACAATTGAATTCAACTGATTTACGCCTGTACTAACAAAAACCGGTCCAACCAGTATTAACATTTGTTTAATATTTGTATCATGGAAATCCAATATGTACCTATGTTGAAAGTCAGTTTTTTTCTTTATAAGTATTTTTAAGTAAATAAATTGTCCAAATGATGCTAGAAGAAGTCCAACTGCAAGGATATATACGTTCCCAATATAAAATCCAATTACAATAAAAATAATCTGAATTAAATTATATGGAACATTCATCAAAGAATTTTGGTTAAAATAACCTTCGATTTGCAAATAAGCATTATACACATATACCAAAATAATAGCAATACATGTCGGCATAATAATTTTGGCATATTGATTACACAGTGCAAAGGTCTCTCCCTGAAATCCTCCTGCAAACAGTTCGACAAGTTGCCGTGAAAAAACTATTCCTAAAGTAGTCAATAAGATTGACATCAAAAGAAAAATATTAAATACATTATTAGCAAATTTTTCAGCAGCATCCCTATTTTTCCGAATCTTTATTTCTGTATACAAAGGAATAAATCCTGTTGTAACTGCCGTACCAAACACAGTAAATATAATGGCGGGAATATTTTGAACTGCAACAAAAACATCTGATACATAGCTTGTTCCATAATAATTGGCTAAAACCATTTCTCGAACAAAGCCCAATCCCTTTGCTATAAACGCTGCCAAAATTAATTCAACAACTTTTGTCGCAATGCTTTTCTCCCTTTTTTGTACCATTTAATTGAATCCTCTCTTTACCGCCAGTCTGGTTTTCTTTCTAAGATAAAAAATTATTTTTTTAGCCGTGATCTTCTTTCTATAAAACCATGCCACTTTCGCATAGAAATGTACTGTACTACATGTTCCATGTTTGTTAATAAATCTATAGTCCAGTTTACTTTCCCCAAGTTCTTTAACTAAGTCTGGATAAATTGTATAAATAGTATTTTTTGAATAGCTTTTTACTTTAAAAGAAATAGGTCTAGAGAAAAGATGAATGTACATATATTCTTCTCTTTTAACATTTGTCCCATCTAAATAATTTCTTATAATTTTCCCACTTTCCCAAGTAAATACTTGCCTATTATTCTTATATCCATCTTCTTCGGGTAAATACAGTAAATAAAAACTTGTCGTAAATCTGTCCAAATGGGCAAAATTAGTTCCTGTATACTGTGGAATATTCAAAGCCTTATACAGATTTGTCATGACGACCTCATCAAAAAATTGTCCATCATCGCTTGTAAATGCTTCCTTATAGTCTACTATACCATCCACATGAATTCTGTATCTGCTATTAACTTCCTGTGTATTTCTGTACAACGTTGAATGTCCTTGAAATCCTATTTTGTCATATCGCATTAAAATATCTTCTGTTATAAATTTTCGGATATCACCCCATATTAGATCCATGTCACAGTGACCCCAAAAGTCATATTTTTTCAGATCTTCTGCAAATATTTCCCCATATGCAGGGCGAAAATCACACAATTTCCAAGGACGGCTAATGCTGATCTTAAATTCATAACACTTTTGAATTTTATTCTTTATATCCTCATACGAACAATAATGAACTTTTACATTATCAGGATACTCATATGCAGTGCGATCATCTGTATATAAAATCCAATCAATCGTGTTGTTTGTGCTACATGAAAGAAGCCACATTTTAAAGCCAGAAGGCAATTTTCCAAAGTACGGTACTACATAACATATCGAAGCCTGTTTACTCATTTGCAAATTCCTTTCTTTAACGCTAGTAAATATCCTACAGGATATCCGCAAGTAACGATCACCTTTCTGTACACTCCATTGATTGAAGATATAGCATCTTTATACTTTCGCCCAATCCGAATATTATCTCGACTATATCCAATATAAGCTTTGATAAAAGCCTTTGGATATTTCCAGAAATAATCCATGGCTTCATTTATATAATAACGCCATAAGTATATTGTTTCTCGCGCACGTCCGGCACTTTGTTTAATCACAGAATTTTCCTGGTCGTGATAATAAGCTCTTATATTTTCATCTATATAGCGAGTCTTATACTTTCTTGCCATTCTCCACCATACAACAGACTCAGGGTAAAACTTAAGTTTTTCATCCGGTTCTGGAAAAGGGATTTCTTTCATCACATCAGTACGAACTATGTTCCACTTTTCAAAGCATAGCCTTTGAACAAAATATGCGTCCAAATCATTACTGTCAAACATGTATTGCGGGTAAGTCCCGATCGGTGTTCCATCCTCAGCATTATAACATTTTGCAATAACGCCCTTATATTGACTTCTTTCTTCCTTTGGTATTGATTCCCATGTATTAATAAATACCTCTAGCGCATTTTCTTTGAAAGAATCATCCGAGTCTGCAATTAAAAATAACTCCGATGTAGTTTCCTTTAATGCTCTATTTATTGCTGAATGCTTACCTGCATTTTCCTCATAAATATAATTAATTTTAAAATTTGCTTCCTTTTTAAACTCATCTACAAGACTTTTTGTGTCATCAGTCGATCCATCATCGACAATAATCCAAATAAAATCTTTAAATGTTTGCTGTTTTAAACTTTTAAACACACGCGGTAAAGATTCTCTTCTATTATATGTAGGGGTAAAGACTGTTACTCGTTCCATTGTTTTCTTCTTTCTCAAAATTCCAAAAATGATTATATTCTTCATCAAAATTTAAAATTAGAATGCAATACAATCCAATTGTTGTAAAATGGAAAAAAGCAGATGTTGCAATGCTCGAGATAAGTGAAATAATACACACCATAATCCCAGCTAACATTGAATACGGATTTTTTCCACATTTTCTTATAATATACTTAAACAAATCAAATAACAGTATTACCATCAATATTGTTCCCAAAACACCGAACTGTGCAATAATTGCAGGCCAATATCCATCAGCTGCCATTGATCCATCATCTTCAGCTAATCCATAAACTTCATTCATTCCGTATAGTGTATATAAAAAGCTGTAATTTATAAACGCCTGATATGTTCCAAAGGTTGCAAATCCAGATCCTATCGGGAAGTACTGTGCCATTGTTTTTAAACCATATTTCCAAAAGGCATAGCGTGCTGTATTTACACCATCAATAAAGAAATAAACAAATTTGTACCTTCCAAGAAATGCAACTGCAAAACCTAGAACCAATAAATATCTTAATTTAATAATTTCTGTTAGCTTTTCAAAAACTCGTCTTCGTTTTATCTGCTTTATTATTATCAAATAATATAAAACTACATATATTAATGAAAATGCGAATGCTCTACTTTGCAATGTACATATTAAACTAAACAATGTACATCCTAAATAAAAATTATTTCTTTTTCTTAGTCTAAAATTTTCATATTCATATTTTGCTTTTACGGTTAGAATAATCAAGTACATATATGCATACATTGAATATACTCCCGGTATGGGTACGCCATTACTAGAAAATATAAAAGCATAGTTTTTTATAGGGAATTGTAATGTTATACCAGAACTCATTCCAATATCTACAAATTGGTTAATAATGGCACACACTGCTGAAACTACGACTAGTAAACAAATTGGCGGTGCAAGATACTTTATGACCCTTCTCATATTACAGCTTTTTGCAAACTTATCTGCACCCAAAAACGCAATAAAGACTTTAAAGCAATAAAATATATCCGCCAAAATAATCTTAGGATTTTCTTGCAATTGTGATCTTATTCCACCAATTATTCCAATGACTATAATACCTATCATACAGCATACAATAGTTGCATGATATTTGTTAATTTCTCTGCTTTTTAGGCAACACCCAATAAAGTAAGCACCAAAAAAAATTGTTACTAGTTCATCAATATAGCCAAAAAAGGGGATTACTTGTATTAGTTGATATTGAAATACAAGCAAATAGCATATAATCAATAAAATTACATCATGCACCATGATATTTCCTTTGCTTTAGCATATTACTATATTAAGCATTCGTTTTATGAAATTATTACGTCAGTATAGAGCACCAATTTTTTTCTCCAGAATTGCTCATCCTCTTTTTTTCATATTTTTTATTTTTCTGAGCAATTCTATTACTTTCATTTTATATGCCATTCCTTTTATCGACTCCAACAATTCATCCTTTTTTGTGATTTTTATATATTTTCTAATATGATCTGGCAGATCATGTTCATCAAGATTTGCATAAAAATACTGTCTATTTTTATTTGGAATCGCCGAATTGCAAACCATAATCCCATCCAACCCTATCGCTTTTTGAATGTTCACTGGGAAAATTTCATAAGCACTAGAAATTTCTTTTAAAATCTCACTTCCCTTGTCTGTATGAACCAAAAGATTTGTATATCCCTTATCGTCATCTTTTCTTCCAAGAAGTTCACCCATATGCCAACAATCAAATACTGTATAATCACTAACTCTACTTACATTTTTGAATTTGCAAGAATAACAAGAAGGTCGAGAAGAAATTTCCGAAAAAAAGCTCTTAAGCATATAATCAACTCTTGCGCTTCCTGTATATTTCTTTCCATTTTCAAATCTAAGCATCATTGTGCCACTATGATATCCATACGTTTTATTTCTGAAATTGATCTCTGTTATTTTCGAATCGTACTTTTTAGTTTGAAAATCCAGATATTTTTTCCACAGTTTAGGTGATGGTGTTCCATGGCACACCAAATCCACTGTTATCAACTTTTCATAATCTTTTTTTAAAAACTGCTTTAATCCATACACCTGACAAGTTGTACCAATAAAACAAACCCACTGATTTCTTTTTAACTCATCTAGGATTTTTTTATATGTATCTCCCAAATAGCTTTGGACATATTTTGATCCTCTTGTTTTTGAGAATTCAATTCCATCTTCAGTAAATTCTCTATGTACAACATTCCAGTTATCGTCATAACTCGCAGTCCAAACGCTCCCACCCTTACTAAAAAACCACTGAGCAAGCGGAGTCGAAAAGCCACCTGATGTACTTTGCATCAGATCACTCTGATTTTTCGTGCGGACAATGTATGCCACCGGTGTTTTTTTCAATCGGCTTATAATTTAATATCGGACATACTTTTTCACATAGACCACAGTTTACACATTTCTTTTTATCAACTACTGGATATAAAAAACCTTCTTCATCCGGTTGCATCGATATACACTTTTTGGGACATATATTAAAGCACGCTGTACAACCACAGCAATTTATTTTCTCAGTAATCTCAATCACTATTTATCTCTCCGACTTCTTTAGTTTTCTAAAACAAATATCAATCATCTTTTTAGCAATTAAAGCAAAAATAATTGTTAATATAAGTGTTAAGAACAATATTACAACGTATGCGATATTCCCGTTATTGATTCGGTTTGCAATTCCGACTTTTTCAACGACTCGAAATATCATCATATGAGAAAGATACACTTCCAAACTTACTTGACTTAACGTCTTTGTAATGCCATTTGCCAACAATTTCATCGGATGCGATATAGCCAATACCATCCACATCGAAAAGAGGATAACGGTTTTCAACGTAAAAGGAGCAGAGAATTCATTTGCCGGAATTAAATACCATGCCACTGTTATAAAAACCGTTACCAGTAGTACCGCAAATGTGGGGACTCTACTTACTTTTTCTTGAATGGAATCTCTATAGAGATACAAAACGCCCCCAACTACAAAGTACACTGATAAAAACAAAAAGTTGGCACCATCTGTTTCACCTATGGATTCATAGTAATTACAACAGCACCAATTTAAAATAAGGCAAATAATGACAGTAGCCCATGCTCTTTTTTTTGTGGAAAGCAAAAAAACATAAAATGGGAACATAAAGTAAAAGACAAATATGACTCCTAATGTCCAGCCAACACCAACCACAGACATATCATGCGAAGGCATCAAATTAAAGGCCATTGTAAGAGAAGCGAGTACATCTCTCCACAAAACTGTTTTTATACTGTAAAACGCATCAATTAATACGAGAAGTGCAAAAAATGGAAGATTTTTTTCAAAACGGCGTATATAGAACTTTTGAAGGTTAATTTCGCCATTTTTAAACTGTTCATAATATCCACAACACATACCAAAGCCGCTTAAAATCAAAAATAATTTCACAAAATGTGTCATACTTCCTATAACATTTGTCATAAATTCAGATGTAATGGGATGCCCCATATTAGATGACACATGCATAGCAACAATGCCAAAAGCAGCAATAACTTTTAGCCCGTCCAAATTTCTATATCTGTTATGACTGCTTACCGCCATAAATAATTGCTCCTTTTAAGCACGCTTTTTAATTTCACGCAAAACGGTGTTGAGATACTCGTCCGTTACAGACTTAATCTTTTTATATTTCTCACTTACAGCTTTATAATCAATGTCAGTTTTTATAATGTCCGATAAATTCATTCCCCCTTTATAACGCCGATCTTCTAGGCCAAAATTCATACACAGAGTATCTATCCGAGAATTTTTTGAAAAGCTTGCATTCTCAGCATATCTGTTAAATACTATAAATTGCTTTTCATTAAGAATAGAAAAAGCAGTGCCATGGAAAGAATCCGTACAGATATACTCTGCATTCCGCAAAAAATTCAAAAACCTTTCCGGACTTACATCATACGGAGCAAAATCGCCAAAGTGTTCATCCTCTTCCACATACTGATCCATATGCCGAAGCGCAACAATCTTCATTCCTTTATCACTTGCTAATTTTTTTACTGCGTTCCGATGTTCCTGTGTAGCCCCAAGAAAATATGCAAAAATATATGGTTCATCAATTTCTTTTTTATTAGGAATTCTCTCCAGCCACTCTTTTTTGCTCAAAAAGAAAACCGGATCTAAAATCGTAGGAACATCCCGTCCAGTCAGTTCCTTAACGATTTCACTTCCTCGATTTTCGCGCATACTAATATACTCAATGCGTTTTAAGTAGTGTGCTGTTCTTTTCTTTTGATACCATGGAATTTTCTTTACTCCAAAACTAGAGGCAATCGAAATTTTCAATGTATTATCAGGAACAAACATCAAATTATAATAATTCGTTGGCAATCCCGCCGGACTCCATAACTGATCGCTTCCAGTTATTACTGCTGAATACTTTTTTCCACCTTCACACAGTGCAGCATACCCAACATACTCCTCTGAAAAACTTTTGAATGCCCATTTTTTGAAATTTGCAAATGCTTTCATACGGACTTCATCGTTTTTTGCATATTGAGGATATTTTTTTAAACTTATTTTTCTTTCAATACCCTCATATCTGCTATTAAGCCATACAGCATTAAAAAGCCGCGGTATATCTTTCAACGTTTCCGTCACAGTTTTCTTACGAGTATATCGAATCAACTCATACTCAATATTTTGGTTTTCCAAATAACTAACGGTTGCATACGCTTGTAGTATACCGCCATAATTTTCATGCATGTACTTTATGCATACTCCAACCATACTAGCTTCTCTCCTATACTTCAAACTCACTTTTTCAGCAAGTCTTCATATATTTTTTGATACTTTTCGTTTTTTTTCTGCCAGGTATAGTTTTCAGCCTTCTTTCGTGCATTCATCCCGCGTCTTATCACTTCGTCTGGATTGATAATACACTCAAGGATTGCCTTTTTCAGATTTTCAATATATTCCTCTTTTGTATAACCATCATAAAGCCAACCTGTGTTCTCGTCAAATAAAATTGCCCCGCCAAATTTATTAATGGTAATAACCGGAATGCCTTTTGACATTGCCTCAAGCAAGACTGTACCTGTTGTTTCTCGTATGCTTGGCATAATAAAAACATTTGCTCTTGCATATTCTTCTTCCATTTGCATATATGGAATAGCTCCTATACAACATACATGCTCAGACAAATTGGAATTTTCTTCACAACGTCTACGCAAATGTTCAAGTTCAGGCCCATCACCAACAACTCTAACTTGATATTTTGTTTTCTGTGGAACTCTCATCAATGCGTCGAAAAGAAAATCCAATCCCTTTCGGTATATCATTCTTCCGGCAACCAAGAAGACACATTTTCCATTTTTATCCTTCTCATTGCCAGTATCCTTAATATCATTTATATCTACTGCAACTTCAGTTATAGGCTCATTACACATATTGTAATTCTCCATTTACATTTCCTTTTCTGTTCAGCCTATTTAAGTTCATTGTTAAAGAGTAATTCCTATAGACAGTTTAACCCTGTCTCCCTGTTAGGAATTCCTGTGTTTCTTTATTCGCAAACATAATATAATCACAACGATTTAGTTTGCCTGTAACTCTCAACTTAAAACGATACCAACGATTAATCCCTGCACGAACAATTTCAATCATTTCATGTCCCTTCGCATAGTCTTTTAACCCCTTCGGCAATGATTCCCCTCCGCCAAGCGGGCCACAAACAAATTTAGCTTTTTCTATTTTGCCATAGTCTCCAATCGCACGAAACTCAATCGGCGTAATTTGATGAATGATATCAATTTTTTTGTCAACACAAATTTTCTTTGCAAGTGGAAAAGCTCTCCTATTCCACACATTTAATCTTCCCGAATACATAAATCCTCGGAAAATTTTTTTATAAAAGTTTGGAATATCAACAAAATAAAACTCTATATTTTCAAGTGTGTGGCTCTGCAAATACTTTTCAACCGGTTCACGCTGTTCTTCTTTTGTAATCACATAAACTCTATTTGTTTTGGAACTTTCATAAGGAACACACCAACCGATTTTATCTTCACTCCCAGCAAAAGGGTTGCATGAATAAGCGATATAAAGGATATTCATCAATTTTTCTCCATCTGCCGTGCGATATCTGCATCCACAATCTCTTCGCCGGTCTTATGCTTTAACTGTTCCTGACTAGCTTCACTCAGACCATTGTTAACCACACAATTCATATCACAGGTACTGCACTTATCCAGTTCTTCTTTAGTAACCTTACCATCACGGTAATCGCGGCAGATCTTCAGCTCATACATACTATAAGGATGCTTGGTAAAGAGCGCCTTGAACTTGTGGATCAGAACCCAGGTGGCCGGCTTCCAGATGTACTTGTGCATTGCCGGACTGACAGAACCAATCATCCAGCAATCACGATCGCAGCAGCGAACCTTTTTACGAACTTCTTCAGCTTGCGGGCTATTCCACAGCTCGTCCCAGCTCTGGGTGTTCAAGTTGCCCATGACTTCCTTGTCCTTGGTACCGTTGCAGGGCATAACATCGCCATACGGATCAATGAAGAAGGTATCAAAACTCATGTCACAGGGCAGCAGCCGCTTCTGACCATAAATGTAATTGATCAAGCCATGGTTAAAGTAAGCGCGAAACCACTTTTTGGGACTATTGCTACGCAGAAGCTCATTAATCAGATTTTCAAAGTTTTTCGCCACCATCGGACGGTCATGGATGATATTCTTCGCCTCAACAAAGTAGAAGCTGTTATGCAGCGAAGCGGTAGCAAACTCCATCCCCATTTCATTGGAAATGTTATACAGTGGAACCAGATCAGGAGCGTTTTTATCCTGAACCGTCATGCCAAAGCCGACATCCTTCATGCCCATTTCGCGCAGTGTTTTCAACGTCTGGTAGCCGCGCTGATAGCCATTCTGCAGACCGCGAATCTCATTATTGGTCTTTTCCAAACCTTCAATGGAGATACGAATACCAATCTGAGGGAACTCCTTGCAGAGGTCAACAATGCGGTCGGTAAAGAATCCATTGGTTGAGATTACAATGCGGTCAGACTTTTTGTAAAGTTCACGCACAATCTCTTTCAGATCTGTACGGATAAACGGTTCGCCGCCTGTAATATTCGTAAAGTACATCCGAGGCAGCTTCTTGATGGTTTCAATGCTGATTTCCTCTTCCGGCTTGGAAGGTGCTTTATAACGATTACACATCGAGCAGCGAGCGTTGCAACGATAAGTAACGATGACCGTACCGTTCAGTTTCTTTTCACTATTATTGGACATTTTAATCCTCAACCTCTCTTTTACTCTTTTATCTGTAGATCTTCATGATCTTCTTGTAATACTTGTCAACAGTATCAAATTTGATATCTCTGCAGTTTTCACTATATTTAGTACACCGCTCTTTATCATCCCAGAGCTTCTGAATTTTCTTTTTCAGGTCTTCCTCGCTACCGCTCTCAAATAACTCACCAGTTTTACCAACCTGGATCAGCTCCGGGATACCACCGATGTTTGCTCCCAAAACTGGTGTGCCGTACATCTGGGATTCCATCACAGAGAACGGACAGTTCTCATACCACTCAGACGGATAAACCGAGAATCTTGCTTCCCGGATGAGCTTTTCCAGCGCTTCCCCCTTCTGGAAACCTACATCCTGAATATTGCTCACACCCTTGATGCTGTCTTCTAATGGGCCGGTGCCTGCAAAGATGAACTGCACATCCGGCAGTTCTTTGCAGACCTTAATGAGTGTCCCAATACCTTTTTCCTCAGAGAAGCGGCCAAAATAGAGAACATAGTCCTTCTTTTCTACTTCTTTCCACTCCACCTTGTCGATGAAGTTGTGCATTGCCACGGTTTTGGTCTCAAACATTGGGTTGCTGTCCATCTTGCTCTTCATGAACTCAGAGCAGCAGATCATTGTATCAATGTACTTGTATGTACCCTTCAGCTTCCAGAACTCCGCTTCCATCATGCCGATGGCAGATTTCGCGGTAGAGCCGTGAATGCACTTGCCTTTCACGCAGTTCATAAAGTGACCGCCAAGGCACTTCTCGCAGTTCTCATGGTTATTTGGATTATTCAGCATATGGTTTGGACATACCAGCTGATAGTCATGTGCCGTGAAAACAATCTTGCAATTTTTACCGGTCTCTTTGCGCCATTTCACGATTTCCAAAATGATGGAGGGAGTCAACTGATAGTTGAAATTATTCAAGTGGCAGACATCCGGCTGGAAATCATCCAGAACTTTGCGTAGTTGAACCCGCGCTTCTTTGCTGTAAATTGTCTTGACAGGATAAGTAAGTTTTGACAACTTCGAGCCGCCATGAAAATCCATATCACTGGTGTAAGCATTGACGCGGTTGCCAACACACCGTCCTTTATGCTCCATGCCAAAGTATTGAACTTCATGTCCCTGGCTTTTTAAATAGTCTCCTAATTTAAATATGTATGTTTCGCTTCCCCCATTGGGGTAGAGAAACTTGTTAATCATAAGAACTTTCATATAACACCTTTGATAATTTTGCTTTATTCTTGATACAGCATCAGTGTTTTCTGCACGATAACATCCCAATCATATTTTCTGCAAATATAATCTGAGGCTTTTTCTTGATAATCCTGAACGGTTGACTCTTGCTTGCAAAGCTCCTGCAACTTTTCTTTTAAATCTTCCACATTTCCCTTTTTGAAAGAAAAGCCATGATGCCCTATCACTTCGGTACATTCTGGAATGTCACTTGTTAAGCAGCAGTTTCCAAAACTCATCGCTTCAAGCAAGCTAAGCGGCATTCCCTCCAGATCGCTTGGTAAAACATAAACGTAGGCATTGCTGTATAACTCTTGAAGCAGTTCTCCCTGTACAAAACCGGTAAAAATAATACGGTTATTGTCTGATGCCAGTTCCTTCAACTGCTTCATGTAATCGTCTGTATCAGATGCTCCACCAGCAATAACCAACTTCTTATCTGTCTCAAGCTGCTTGAATGCTTGGATCAAATAGTGTTCTCCTTTTTCTGGCACGATCCGTCCCAAGTACAAAAGATGAATTTGTCAAGATGGGAACGGGAAAAAATCAAAATAAATTTTGAGGAACACCGGCAGTTCAACACATGACACCTTATGGGGACTGGATAGCATATCGTCCCAAAATGTCTCTGCCAATAAAAAAATCCCCCAAGCAGCCGTTGCGCAAAGCTACTTGGGGGATTCTGTTCAGATATTCTATTATTCTTTTTTCTCCGGCTGTTCAGCCGGTTGGAGTCCCAATTCTTGAATCAGATCGTTCCATTTCCACTGGATTTCAATATGATATTGGTCATACACCACAACCCTTTCCAGAAAAGTATCGGTCATAGTTCTCGTTAATATGATTTCATTTTCAAACAGGTTGACCTTTTGAATCAGTTCTTGAAACTCCGGTTGGTGCTTGTTACGGCTTTTTCGCAAAGCGGCGTCCTTACCGTGCAATTCATTTAAGGTATTTCTCCATACATTTATTTGATCCGTGAGCTGAGCCTTTGCGGATAAAAAATACTCCTTAGAAATTTTTCCGTCGCTATACTCTTCATATAATGATACTTTCTTGGATTGCAGACTTTTCACTTTTGCTTGCGCGGTGCCGATTTTTTTGCCAAGAATCTGGATTTCCTCCCAGGTCTTTTGCTCCCGCTCTTTGAGCTGCGTATCCATAGAATGTAAAATCTGGAACCACTTTTTCAATTCACGAAAAACCAAATTATTGATTGGGGTTTCATTGACTCTATCCTTGAAGCATCCCACATCCTTCCTCGTTTTCATCTGTAGGGTACAAATATAAAAGCAGTCAATAATTTTACGTTCGTTATACTGCATAATGTGGCCACAGTTGCCGCAGACAATCTTTCCTCCGAGTGGATTCCGTTTATACGGAGCTGCATAATTGATTCTTTTCGGCTGAAATATCTCCTGTGCTTTATCAAATTCCTCTTCCGTCACAATCGCTGCATGATGATTGTGGATAGTGACAATTTCATCCGGTGTTGTTTTGCGCCGTTTCTTAAACCCTGGAACAATAACCCGCGACTTTGCTGAGACATAAATTCCCGCATATACCCGATCGGAAATTATCCTGGCTACTTTCTGTGCGTCCCAGAAATATTTTTCACATTTGCTTCTGCCGCAGCTTCTGCTTTTTCCCGCTATATTATTTTCATGATTATAGACTCCGCAGGTGGGAATATTTCTCTTGTTCAGTTCGTCTGCAATCTGACCGGTTTCCTTGCCTTCCAGGGCAAGGTCGAACATCAATCGGACGTATTTCCCAGCCGTAGGGTCAATCACAATATTCCCGGAGTTTTTCGGATCAGTTAAATATCCGAATGGACGTCCACTATATACAAATTCACCTCTGGCCCTTCGCGACCATATAGTGGATGTTATTTTATTGGACAAGTCCCGGCTGTAATAGGTGTTGATGATATTTTTCATAATAATCTCCAAATCTTTATCATCGCCCACCTGGTGCAAATCGCTGTCATATGCGTCCCCGACCGAAAGGAAACGAACTCCCATAAAGGGAAAAATACGTTCCATATAATCGCCGACTTCTATATAGTCACGCCCAAACCTTGAAAAATCTTTTACGATGACCGTCGTGATGATCCTTTGTTTCACAAGTTCAATCATCCTTTGAAATGCCGGGCGCTCAAAATTGGTGCCGCTATATCCATCGTCTACAAATTCTTCCACTTCCTCGCCGGAAAACTCTGGATGTTCTTTTACAAAATCACGCAGTAAACTTCTTTGGTTTACAACGCTGTTGCTTTCTTCCTTTTTCTCATCCAAATCTGTATCCGATAAAGACAGCCTGATATATAACGCAATCAAATCTTTCCCTCCATTTCCAGCAATTCTTGAACCCAATCATGATGGCGAAATGTGATGTGGAGAACTTTCTCCTGACCAAATTCGATGCGCTCAATCATTTCGTGGGCCAGCTCGTAAGAAAGCCGTTCTGCATTTCCAACCCGATTGACCAGTGCTTGAAAATCCCGATCCGGCTTTTCAATATTTTGTAACGCTGTCAACTGCTTTTCAGTCGTCAACAACTCGCTGCTGACCCGATTAAAGTTTCCATCATATTTACTCTTGATTTCTTTATAGTCCTCCTCTGTCAGAACGCCATCTGCAAAATCCTCATATAAGCGGTGGCGCTTTGCGGACAGGGCCACCATTTTCTGGTTCAATGCGTTCACTCGCTCTTGAAGCACATTTTTCTGCGCGGTAACCTTATCCGACTTTGCCGCCAGCCTTTTCAATTCCATAACCCTACAGCCGGCCTGAATTTGCAAGCGGATTTGGTCTAAAACGAGCAGCCGGACAAGCCGATCCGGGATTTCGATTTTTTCACATTTGCTCACTTCTCTGGTGCCATAGCGGTAACCGCTACAGTAATAATTACAGAACTTCACCTTCCCTTTGCGAATATCCCGATAATAAAACATTTTCCTTCCGCAGTCGGCGCAGTAGAACAGCCCGCTTAAAACGTCAGGCGAAGTAGCCCGTACTTCCGCATTGTTCTTGATTTTCTTTGCCTGGGCCTCATTTCGTTTATCAAGGAGTTGTGCAACCTTTTCAAAATCTTTGCGGCTAACCAGCGCTTCATGTGTTTTGGGAATCACAAACCATTGATCCCTTGGGCGCTTTGCATGTGCGGTTCCGTCTCTGACGCACTGGTAACTGCGATTGTATATGGTATCCCCCATATAAACTGGATTGTGCAAGATGGTCTTTACCGAAGTGACCGCCCATGTTGTATGAAGGCGAGCGCTTTCCTCTTTATAATGTCCTCTTTGCGCCAAACGCATCGTGGGCGTAATAGCTTGAAGCTGATTGAGCCGGAATGCAATTTCTGCATAGCTCATACCAGACAACGTCCACTGAAACATGAGCCTTATATACGGCGCTGTTTCTTCATCCGTTTCCATGCGGAAAGGCTGATCCGGTTTTCTCCAATATCCGTAAGCCGGCACACCGTACCAGATTTCGCCTTTCTTTTCCTTCATACGCATTGTACCGCTGATTTTGCGGGACAAGTCCTTGGAATAAATGTCATTCACAAGATTTTTAATGGGAACGATCAGGCTATCCTTCTTGGTTTCATCCATACTGTCATAATTGTCGTTGATGGCAATGAACCGTATGTTCAGGAACGGGAAGATCTTTTCAAGGTAATATCCAGCTTCCAGATAATTTCTACCAAAGCGCGATAAGTCTTTGACTACAATGCAGTTAATCCGCCCAACTTTAAGGTCATCCATCAATCGTAAAAACTGGGCGCGCGAAAAATTCGTACCGCTGAATCCATTATCAACATAGACATCCACGAGTTTTAGGGAGGGGTGCTTTTGAATATACTCCTCCACATACCGGATTTGATTGTCCAGCGACCGCTCATCCTCGAGACCGTTATTTTCCATCGACAGTCTCGCATAAATGGCGGTACGCCATTCCTGATCCAACCGTCTTGCCTCCACACGCTCTTCTGATTTTATTGTTCGGTTTCGTCTACCCATTTATCTACACCGCCTTTCTCTCCAACTTTCGCCAGGTACACATCTATGTATGCCCGCCACTCTTCATGGACAAAATGGACTTTTATTTCTCCATTTCTATATATTTCAATCTTTTGGAAAATTGCCCGCACCTGCTGCCGGTCAAATTCAATCGTTGCTGCATCTCCAATCCCCGTAAACAGGCTTACCCAGGGATTGTCCAAACTAAAGGCGGTTTCAAAATTTTGAAGTTTTTCTTTCTGGCGCAGCAATTCCTTATATAGATCATCTCTTTCCCTTTTGGTTAAGGAACGATCCAGTATTTTGGCTGCCGCTGTACTGTTTCGCGCCTTGAGTTGGGATAAAGTTTCCTGATACCACGCACTCCCAACCATTTGCGGGAATAAACTGGCCGCCTCGTTTGCCTTACAAATTTCTGCCGCCAGCTCCCCGCGGAGCTTGGTTATCGTTTCATCCATCCGCACATCGTAGGCTTCACACCGGCTCTCCTTATTAAAGCGGATCGCGTCACAGCGAATCCTCGCATACGCCCTGCCGCTTTTGCTGCCAGCCCGATTGCAGGTCATCACTGACCCGCAATGTCCGCAAACAAACATATTTCGGAATGGATTCTGGGCACTGGCCTTATCCCGATGATTTTCAAACCGACGACTGTCCATAATGGAAATAGACTTTTCATACGTTTCGCGGTCGATAAGCGGTTCATGGTGATTTTTGATAACCAACCAATCCTCACACGGCACATTTTCAAAATGATTGACGCCATCAAGGAACCGCTCTTTCGTCCTTCCCGTCACATAATCCCCTGTATAGCAGGGATTTTTCAGAATCGTTTTCACCACAGAGCTTTTCCAATATTCACTTCCAGATACCTTCTGCCCATATAGGGCACGCCTGCGAGCTGCCGGCGTAGGTGCGCCGATCTCCGTCATATGTCTTGCCATTTCTGTGACAGTGGTATGCTGTAAGGCAAGCGCAAAAAGTTCTTTGACGAAGGGAGCCGTTTCTTCATCAATGACAATTTCCGGCGTCCCACCCGCCACATAAATATATCCATACGGTACGGAAACGCTGGTCACCTTATTTCTGTTGAAACGCCTTTCATGGCGCTGCGCTCCCAAAAAGGAAGCGTAGCGGTTTGCATATCGTTTCAAATACAACTCCAGATCGTCCTGGTAACTGTCAAAGCCGTCCTCAACCGCGACAAAGCGGATACCGGCGGGATAGAAGAAGCGGCCCACATGGTAGCAAGCCATGCCGCAGGAGGCTTCAATCTGCGCAATAGAAGTCACAAGCACGGCATCCACTTTTCTACACTCCACATCATCCAGCAGCCGGTTCCATTCCCGATTGGTTTCCCGACTGCTGTTGCGGTCTGCATAAGTCTCTACCTTTTTGAATTCCCTGTGTTCTCTTAAAAAAGCGCGGCACAGTTCAGACTGTCTGGAAAGCAGTTGGCTGGAATCCTCTACGGTTTGATCCCATCGACTCGCACTGATATAAACCGCTGTACGAAAAGACTTCTTTTCTTTCCAATTCGCAGGAGCGGAGGTTCCGCCTAATCGAAGCAGCTCTACTTTAACCGGCATAGCTTCTCCCTCCTTCTTCAGCGGGCAGACTGTCGTTTGCAAGATATACTGTTATGACATCCGAAAATTCCTGGAACGCATCCTGGTATTTGAAACAGACTTCTACCCGTCCATCCTCAAACACAACAATCTTATCGAGCAGTTCCACAACGACCGGCCGCGTCAACACTGTAATATTCCGATATTTCTTAAAAAGCTGAATCCACTGGCTGTCGGTCTGCTCGCCAAGGGCTTCCTGGCGCTGCCTGGACAGTTCTTTCATGGCCTCCTGCCGGTCAGCAATTTTACCGGCATACAGTTCTGCATATTCCAAATACTCTTTACGGCTCAGGACCCCTTCGGCATAATCTTCATAGAGATTTTGCTTAATCCGTTTGAACCGTTCCACTTCCTCTTGCAGTTGTTCCATCTGGCGGTCCAACCGAACCACACGCCGTTTTTGAACCGGCAGATCAGAAATTGTTTGCATCAGGTGGTCAATATCAACGGCCAGGCTGACCTGTTTTTTAACCGCCTCCAAAACAATTCCGTATAACCGGTCATGCCGGATATGATGGGTCGAGCAGCTGCGATCCGCCTTGTAGGTTTTGCAAATATAGGAAAGATAGTGTTTTCCTCCCGACGTGGAGGAATGGCGAATCATTTTGTTGCCGCAGTCCCCACATTGCACATAGCCGGAAAAAAGTTCCACTTCTGTTTTTCCTGGAGCAATCCGCGTATCCTTCTGAAGAAGTTCCTGTACCAGTTCAAACTGGTCCCTGTCAATGATGGCTTCGTGCGTATGCTCGACGCGAACCCAGCTTCCCGCCGGGATGGAAGAAATCTCCTTGGAACGGTAATCCAGTTTTTTCTGCTTGCCCTGTACCAATGTGCCTGTATAAATCTCATTGTGCAGGATGCGGAACACCGCTTTGGATGACCAAGCCGCAGTTTCGTTTCGCTTGAAGTTTTCAGAAATGTGCGACCCATTCTGCAACTTATATTCCAGTGGGGAGGCAACACCGATTCCATTCAATTTGTCTGCGATCCCCTGGTCGCTCATCCCCTCCAGCTTCCATGTAAAAATCTGCTTCACGATTTCCGCTGCTTCTTCATCTACCACCAGGCGATTCCGATTCTTTACATCCTTGCGGTAACCGTATACCACAAAATTGCCGACATACTCGCCCCGTTTCCGTTTGGCCTCCAACTGGGTTTTGATTTTTACAGACATATCGCGGCAATATGCATCGTTCATCAGGTTTTTGATCGGGACGATGATGGCATCGCTGTTTCTATGCTCGTCGGCGCTGTCATAATTGTCGTTAATCGCAATCAGCCGTACCCCCATCAAGGGAAAGAGCCGCTCCAGGTATCTTCCGACCTCGATGTAATTTCTACCAAAGCGCGATAGATCTTTGACAATCACACAATTTACCGCGCCACTTTGCAAATCCTCATACAGCCGTTTGAAATCCGGCCTTTCAAAGTTGGAACCGGAGTAGCCGTCATCCACATACTCATCCACAACACAAAATTCTTTTCTTGTGCGGACATAGTCCCGAATCATCGCCCGCTGGTTGACGATGCTGTCGCTCTCCACCTTGTCCCCGTCCTCTTTGGAAAGACGGTAGTATAATCCTGTCCGATATGTTTTCTCATCGGTTCTTCTGCCTAAAGACAACAAAAGCCTTCCACCTCCTTGACATAACAGCACAATACAATCGTGCATGATAGTCAGAGAGATGAAAGGCTCACTGATTCTTGTAAATATTTTCTTACCCGCTGACTATTATACCAGATATTCTGTGCATCGTCCAGTGCTTTTTCGATTTAAAGTGTGAAACCTTAGCTTTAATGCTTTCATCCTTCCATCGTGTTGATATAGTGAACAATGGATTCCTCCATGCTGCGCTTTCCGGCAAAGCTGACTTTCACTACGATCCCATGATCCAGATAGCAGTATGGATTTTTGATCTGCCGGATAAAGTCCTGTATCCGCTCCCTGTCAGGCAGTGCCATGTCAATTTCCACATCTGCAATATCTACCAACGTGCTTTTATCAACGGTGCGGACATCCACATTCCGCATTGCCGCTAATTGCTTTGGCGTGATTTCCGTTTCAGCCGTATCCACAGTTTCAAATCTCCTGATTTTTGCATTTTTCATAGGCCGCTCCCTTCTTACCTGCATTGCTCGTACCATTGTCAGGGCGCAAGACATTCTGCCCCCTTTCATAATTCAGACAATCAGTGGCCTTTCTACAAGCTGTTTCGCCTTTTCATAAGCGAACGACTTGTCAACTTTTATGATCTTCTCCGAGAAGTGAAGGGGCAACGTAGTAATTTGCCAATTTTCAACGGGGCCGGTAGCACGAAAGCAAGATACGCCCTGTAATACGAAAACCCGCTTTCGCGGGTTTCGATTCCGGGCATACTTGATGGGGATTCCGGCTCCCCATTCCCTCGGCTCCGGCAAATCTGGCGATTTTGCGATTGGCTCCCATTCCAGAATGGTCGCAGCGCGGCGGATGAACTCCGGCACAGGGCACGGTTCCCGTGATTTCTGCCTGCGGCAAATTTCAAGTTAAGGAGGTACGGCGTTATGGCAAGGCCAAAAAAAGAGAAAGAATTAAACCATCAGCACATCATCACCCTTCGCCTGACTGACATCGAGTTAGAGCTGGTGATGAAGAAAGCTGCCGCTGCGGGTCTATCCCGCTCTGAGTACATTCGCAAGAGTCTGTTGGGCGGAAAGATTATGGTCACACACAAGGTAACGGCTGAATTTCCAGAGCTTCGGGAAGAAATGAAAAAAATCAGTTGGCTGCTCAGCAACCTGTCCAATAACATCAATCAAATTGCAAAACACTTTAATACCGGCGGCCTGCACTCCCAGGCAGTAACCGCAGAGCTGGAAAGGGCATTGGACGCCATTGTCCAGATGCAGGTGGACGTGACAAGGATGGTGGGTGAAATTCATGGCAATCTTAAAACACACTACAAGTAAAAATGCCAACTACAACGATGCTCTGTTCTATCTCTTATTTGAACACAATGAAAACAGCATGAAGCCCGTTCTCGATGAAAACGGGAAAATGATCCGGCGGCACGGCTATATCCTGGACGGAATCAACTGCGATCCCTTCACCTACGCGGAAGAATGCCGGGAATTAAACGAGCTATATCACAAAAACCAAACGCCCGGAGAGATCAAAGCACATCACTATATCATCAGCTTTGACCCGCAGGATCAGATCGACCGTGGCCTGACCCCAGAACGTGCGCAGGCTATTGGCATCGAATATGCAAAGAAAAATTTCCCCGGCCACCAGACGCTGGTCTGTACACACGCGGATGGAAGCCACGGAAGCGGGAATATCCATGTACATATCGTCATCAACAGTTTGCGTAAGTTGGATGTGGAACCGCAAGAGTTTATGGAACGTCCCTGCGACAGCCGGGCTGGCTACAAGCACCACCAGACCAGAGATTACCTGACACATATGCAGAAATCCCTGATGACAATATGTCAACGGGAAAAACTGCACCAGATCGATCTGCTGTCACCTGCCAAAGCAAAGGTTACGGAACGGGAATACTGGGCGCAGCAGCGCGGCCAGAAAGAATTGGATACGACTAACCAGGAAGTCATTGCTTTCGGTCTGACGCCGGCAAAGACAAAATTTCAAACAGAAAAGCAATACCTGCGGGATGCCATTGACGATGTGGCGCGTTCTTCCACAACGCTGGTACAATTTTGTACCACCCTTTGGGAGAAATATAAAATCCGGGTAACCGATAAACGTGGGCGATTCAGCTACATGCACCCGGAACGGACAAAAAATATTACTGGACGGTCGTTGGGTGCAGCGTATGACCGGGATTATTTGATGAAGGTCTTTGCACAAAACCTGCAAAATGCTGGTCAGGCACATGTGCCTTCCTCACCTGAAACATCCGATAATGCCGACATTCTCAAAGCGTTCGGTGGGGTTATCCCGGAGTATGCCAAAATTCTTTTCATCAAGACGGATTTGCGACTGGTCGTTGATCTTCAGAATAATGTGAAGGCGCAGCAGAGCCGAGCCTATGCGCAGAAGGTGAAAGTCTCTAATCTCCAACAGATGGCAAAGACCATCGCCTATGTTCAGGAGAACGGCTTCAATTCCAGAGAGGAACTGCAATCCGCCTATGATGATCTGATCGCAAAGCGAAAAGATGCCAGGAAGGCGCTTCGCCACACGGAAGATAGACTAAAATCCGTCAACCAGCTTATACACTATACGGGGCAATATCTCGCAAGCAAGGATGTTCACCGTGAAATGCTCAAAGCTCCAAACAAAAAAAGATTCCGGCAGGAACACCAAACCGAAATCGAACTATATGAAACTGCTTTGAAATTTTTGAAATCGCAGTTCCCGGACGGCAAGATTCCTTCTATGAAATCACTGAAGCAGGAGAAGGAGAATCTGACTATTCAGAAAAAGGCACAGCAGGAGACTTACGACTACTTTAAGGATTATGCCAGTGAGATGAAAACGATCTGCTCCAATGTGGAGGCTATTCTCGGCAAAGGCTCTGCAAAAGAAACGGTACGCACAGAGCAGCACACCCTTGACTAAACTTTTTAAGCAAAAAGAAAGTGCCAGCACGCAACCAACAAAATTGTTAGCTGCGTGCTGGCATCGTAATCAAATATCGATGTTCCGATCAGCCGGCGGTGGGAAGAAGTACATATTTCTTCGCCGCTTCCAAAGTTAAATGATACTTGCTCATAATTTTTTCAATGATGTCCTGATCGCCAAAACCGGCCTCTCTAAGAAGCTCAACCGCCCCCTCGATTCCCTTATCAAGACCAACATTGATTCCTTCATTATAGATCCCCTGGCTCAAGTTACACAATTCAGACACCTCGCTTTCCAGTTCCATCGTCATGGCTATATGGAATTCATCCTGCATCACTTTTTGTTTCGTCTGTACGTCTTTCTTATTTGAAAGTAGCACATTCATCAACCGCAGAATCCGACTATCCACCGGCTGATCAGGGTCACCCAGATTTACGATGATCGCCTGAAGTAAGTCGGTATCAGATTTACGGGATTCAAGTTCCCCATACATAGAAGATTCTTCCAAGGAAATCTTCTTGATGGTGTTTTCACGCTTCTTGGCGGAATTGGGGCAAAACCAAATCGAGTAGACCTTGCGAATCTTCCCATACTCCGAATGGTTGAATACCGTTCCATACTGTGCGGAGATCAACCGACAGCAGTAGTAGATTGCCCGTTTTTCAATCGGATATCCAGGAGCCGTGTCCAGTTGGGCTTCAACATTGATAATCAACTGAATTGGCTGACCATTGCCCGGCGCACTGGCATTCACACGGACATCATAGTAAATGGTATGCTCCTTGATGCTCGCATCTTCCGTGTTGGAACCCTCAACGCTTTTGTCGCTGCTTGTCAATTCCGCAGCTTCCTCTGCATCCAGTTCATCGCTGTGAACGGCCTTCTCAGAAATTTCCGGCTTCCCCTCGATACATTTTATGATTTCGTTGGGGCTGTATGAAGCAAACTCCTCTGTACAGGTTTTCAGTATCCAAGCAAGAATCGCTTCATTTGCCAAAAGTTTCTTGACTTGCGTATCGTATTTGGCTTTTTCATTGGTCACCTGAATCAATTTTGCAAGCTGAGTTTCTACTTCCACGCCTTCACATCCTCTCTGTGCAGAAATTTAGGCTATAGAGTACACCACACCTATTATGGCTTTAGTCTACCACAAATGCGTTGCAAATTCAACTCTGCCCAAATCCGCCAACTGGAAAACTTGACGAATTAACATTTTTTATAATCCTATTATCCTATCGCACCTCATCGTATTCAAGTCACTATTCATGACTGCAATGTAAAAAATATTTGAATACGCACCTTCTTCACAATAAGAAAAAGCACCCAGCCATTTGGCCAGGTGCTATCCTCATTTACGGTTTCTCTCTGCCTCCTGCTCAAGTCCCATCTGCGGTGCAAGTTTTCCAGAACGTACCGCAATGGCTGCCTGCTTCTCGTGGAGACGTTTCAACACCGAAGGCCGCTTGCCTTCTTTTTCTTTTTTCGGTGGCAAATTGTTGATCCGCCCATCAATGAAGGAGTAACTCTGCTCCTCAGACATCTCGGCTGCACGAAGGTACTCTCCATTCTCAAATGCCTTCTGCCAAGTTTCAAGCGGCGGCTTCTTTGCCGGCTCCTGTTGAACCGCTTGCGGAGGGTGAAGATGTTCGTTGATCTGACGAAGTGTATCTTCATCAAATTTTTGCGCCGCATCGACAACGAGTTTGCCGTTTTCGTCCACCACCGCACAGGCGGCTGCGTTCTTCATCTGCTCGTTCTGCATCAGGAAGAAGTGCCGACCATCAACAATCACATCGTCACAGGCCAGCCAGGTGCCTGGCTTACCATCTATTCGGTAGTTACTTGTGTCCATCGAAACGAGAGTGCCGGAGGAGTTAGGCCGTAGGAAACCGGCAAGTGCGATCAGTCTGCCCTTATCCACAAAATAGGCACATATTTCTCCAGTCCGGTTCAAAACAATCACATCACCGACACTGATGGTATGCCCTTTGAAAGTATGCGGCAGTTTGCCGGTGAAGCGCCGACAAATCGTTTCAGCAGTATCACCTGGGGCCAGTTGAGAAAGGTAGACCTGATGGTAATTGCTTACATCAACACGGTAGCCTTTTTGCAGTAACTCATCATAGGAACGGAAACGCAGGGGCCGGTATGCCGCTTCTTCCCTGACCTGATATACTGCAAACTGGTTGAGGGTCACTCGTCACCGTCCTCCTTGCGGTAAGGTTCCAGATCAAGCTGTGCAAATTGTGCATCCGGCATTCGCTTCATCTTTTCTATGGTGCCTGTCACAATCCTCACCAGTTCTGTATCATCCTGAATGAATGGCAGGATTTCTTCGATCTGCTGCATTGTGGCCTGACGATTTTCTGCTTCAAACATCGCCATGACAATGTATTCGTCTTGTTCAAACGGAATCACTTTCATAACTCTTGCTCACCTCTCTTTTGCGTATGCGACTTTTGGTGACGATTGGCTTGCTTTTGGGATTTTTGTTTTGCCTGATGGGAATGCAATTTTTGAAGCACAGATTTCTTTTTTTCTTTTCCTTCCACTGCCTGGCGCTGTCTTTGAGCAGGATTTTCAAGGGCCGGCAGAAAGTCTTTTAACTCCCGGAATCCCAGATTGTCCACATAGTACGCGCTCC
Source organism: Faecalibacterium sp. An192 (assembly GCF_002160175.1). Lineage (NCBI taxonomy): Bacteria > Bacillati > Bacillota > Clostridia > Eubacteriales > Oscillospiraceae > Faecalibacterium > Faecalibacterium sp. An192. The sequence goes on along the minus strand of NZ_NFKB01000019.1, from coordinate 28,746 downwards.
GTACCCCCTCCCTGTTCATCACAATCACATCGCTGACCATGAGGGACGGGCCATCAAAATCCGGCTGGCGATCCTGGTGAAACCTGGCGTAGATACTTTCCAGCGTATCAGCCGGATAGAGATGATTTGTATAGACGAGATTGTAATTTTCACGCTCAACTGAATTTCCCTGGTATTTCAGGGCATCCATTCCCTGACATAGCAGCTTTTCCGTAACAGGGCTGTAAATTCGGAGTTGATAAACACCATATCTGTCCTCATTCTCCAACAACAGCTTTGCTTCCCGCAGGCTTTGCAGCTCAGGATGTGCCTGCATTTCCGTTTGAAGCCGTCTAACATTCTCCAATGCCTCGGTGGAAATTTGAAAATAGTCAGAGCCATATTCGATTTCCAAACGGATGGTCGCCGCAACAGGGATCGGGTTGGTGGTAATCAGATAAATTGTCTCACCGGCATCAAAGAGCCGCAGTGCTTCATCCTTCTCTAAGACGCTCATTTGCGGGTGAAGATACGCCGTATCCTCCGTGTACTCGTCATCCAGGTGCTCCATCTCATAATCCCAGTCGGCTTTACGGATGCCGAAGATGCCGTTATGTTCCTCGATCATCTCCCGGCTTGAAAACGTGCCTGCGGTTCCGTCCGGCTGCAAACAGTATACCTTAAAGCCAAGCCTGTGCATCTCCAGCGCCTTATCCTGCGACAGTGGGTACATATCATCCTTCCGGTATCCATATTCGTGCATTTCCGAAAGGCCGATCTCCCGGTCAGGAAATTTGTCAATCTCATCTCTGGCTTCCTGTAATGCCCTGGTAACTGCCACAGGATCAGTGTTATACACCGCCTGTTCCAATTTATGAATCAGATAGCTCGCCAGACTTGGATCATCATATTTTTGAGCATAGGTGACAATCAGGTTTTCCTCTTCTGGATTGAGCCAAAACCGTTTTTTCGCTTCCTCCACCATCTTTTGTGCTTGCTGGCCGGAAGTCATTACCACCGATTCCGTTGGATTAAATTGATGCAACCTCTCCTGTTTTTCCGGCATTTGTTGCCACCTCCATTTCTTTGGACCATCGTGTTTTCATCTCATGCGGGTATTGATCCGCGTCTTTGGGTTTGCGGTTTCCGTTCCACTCCAGGCCACCGGCACGGCCTTCACAATGAAAGCCAGCAGCTTTTAAGGATGTACCGGGTTCACTTTCGAGAATATAGGTAATCACTCTGCGGTAACCCATCGCCTTTGCAGCGCGGCAGGATGCGCCATACAGCATACTGCAAGCATTCTTTGTCCCATCCGTGCAGACACGATTGACTTCCAGCGTTAAACCATCGTCCAAGCGCCGGCTGACTGGCCGGCCGCAGATCGCTACACCGACCAGCTTTTCTCCATCCGAAACACCAATCGAGAATTTGTGCCCCACGGATGGTTTATGGTGCCGGTGAAATGCCTGGACAAAAGCGTTTGCCTGACGCAGAGTTATCGGTACTAATTTCAACAAATCCATATCATCTCCCCTTCACAAAAAGGACACCGCCAGGGGGATTCACAAGCTGTCTCCCTCTGGCGGTGCCACAACGGTTTATAGTTCCTGCGCCTGCGTCTTTTTCGGTGCAGTTTTGGCTCCCTGCTCCTCCTTATGTGCCGTCTGTTTCTCGTGGAGCCTATCGAGAACAGACCCACCCCTGGCGGGGCGATCGGGCTCGGTCACTTCTTGCCCAACCTCCGGCTGTTTCCGGGCTGGTGTCACAGTTTCCATAGCATCCGATGTCTCATCCAGCCCAACGGCCTCGCTGCCGCCGCGCTCATCCATGTTCAAAAGTGCATTGAGTTCTGCCAGCCGCGCCGACTTTTCCTCCAACTCCGCAGCTTGCGGGAAAGGTCTCCTGACCTCCTCCCTGGCAGACTCCAACTGCGCCTGCAAGGTTGCCAGTTTGGACTCTGCCTCCGGCAGCTTTTTCTCAATACCCGCCAGAGCATTGTTGATACGCTGGATATTGCCCAGCGGGTCTTTGCCGACCTCAATGGTATAGCTGCATTGCCGCTTAACAGTGAGCATAAATGTCTGGTTGAAAGTATCATAGCTCGCTACCAGAGCGAACCCGTGATATTCACCGATCTGCCCTGCCGTATTGACGGCTTTTAAGCCGGCACAGGCCGCCAGAATCGCCGTGCCGGCCTCTTTCTTGTCCATATAGGTCTTTTCCCCAATGGTAATGACAAACTCATCTTTGTCCTGGTTGAGATACGGTTTTACCGCCTCCAGGTCAACTTTCAGCCCGGCCACGCGCTCTTTCGTGGCGGTGATCTCCATCGGGTAACGCTTGGCAATGTCCGATTCCAGACGGTAAATCTGGCTGGTGTGGTTGGCTTTGAGAAGTTTCAGCTTACTCACCTGAATGTCCAAATCCATCTTTTCTTTGATGTACGGATTGCCTGTTGCCAGCGCCTTAATTTCCGCGTAGGAAAGCGCCGTATCGTCCACATCTTCCGCAGACCGCACAGGGGATTTGGACGTCATGATCTGGCTGATGAACTTCTGCTTATTCTCCAAAAGCTGCCACATGTATGCATCAAACGTATTTTCGGTGACATAACGATAAATTTTTACCTTCTTGTTCTGGTTGCCCTGACGTAAAATTCGCCCTTCCTGCTGTTCCAGGTCAGAGGGTTTCCAGGGGCAGTCCAGATGATGCAGCGCAATCAGCCGATCCTGGATGTTGGTTCCAGCGCCGAGTTTGGGCGTAGAGCCGAGCAGGATACGCACCTGACCGGCGCGAACCTTGGCAAACAGCTCCGCCTTTTTGGTTTCGGTCGTCGCCTCATGGATAAAAGCAACTTCTTCCTTCGGAACGCCCTTTGCCACCAGTTTATCCCGCACATCATCGTAGACATTAAAACTGCCGTCGCCTTTCGGCGTGGACAGGTCACAGAAAATCAACTGGGTGGCTCGAATGTCGCTGGTTTCCTGCCAGATAGAAAAGGCATTTTCGACACAGTGATTTACCTTACTGTCCGGCTCATCCGGGAGAAGGTCGTTTAACAGCCGCTGATCCAGCGCGCATTTCCGCCCATCGTTTGTGATCTTGAGCATGTTATCGGTCCTGGGGTCAACTGAACCTGCGCGAACGGCTTCCGCCCGGTCGGCAAAACTGGAAACCATGTCCTGCTGGATTTCACTGGGCTTTAAGACCACGTTGACATATTCCGCTTCCGGCACCAGCAGGTGCAGCATATCCGCCGTGCGGACATCCGCCGCCTCTTTGAATACCGAAATCAGTTCCGGGAGATTAAAAAAACGGGCAAACCGCGTTTTCGCACGGTAGCCCGTTCCTTCCGGTGCCAGCTCAATCGCCGTCACCGTCTCTCCAAACGTGGCGGCCCAGGAATCGAAATGCCCCAGCCCCATCTTCTGAAGGGTGTCATATTGCAGATACCGCATGATGGTGTAGAGTTCCACCATCGAGTTGCTGATGGGGGTACCGGTCGCAAAGGTAATCCCCCGGCTGCCGGTGATCTCATCCAGATATTGGCACTTCATAAACATATCCGAGCTTTTCTGTGCGTCCGTCTGGGAGATGCCGGCCACGTTCCGCATTTTTGTGTAGAGGAACATATTTTTGTAAAAATGGCTTTCGTCCACAAACAGCCGGTCAACGCCCAGTTGTTCAAAGGTGACCACATCGTCCTTGCGCGTCTGGTCGTTCAGCTTTTTCAAGCGTACTTCCAGCGTTTTCTTGGTCTTTTCCATCTGCTTGACGGTGAAGTTTCCCCCAGCCTTGTCTTTGGCATCCGCAATGGCCGCCGTAATATCGTCAATCTGGCGTTCAATCGTGGCAATCTGCCGTTCCCTGGACAGCGGGATACGCTCAAACTGGCTGTGGCCGATGATAATGGCGTCATAGTTGCCCGTGGCGATGCGGGAGCAGAACTTTTTACGGTTGGCCGGTTCGAAGTCCTTCTTGGTTGCCACCAGGATATTCGCGCCGGGATACAGGCGCAAAAAGTCGCTGCCCCATTGCTCTGTCAGATGGTTGGGCACTACATACAGGCATTTCTGCGCCAGGCCCAGACGTTTGCTCTCCATGCCGGCAGCGATCATCTGGAAGGTCTTGCCAGCGCCGACACAGTGGGCCAGCAGGGTATTCCCGCCATACAGGATATGGGCTACTGCATTTTTCTGGTGCTGCATCAGGGTGATCTCCGGCGTCATCCCGACAAAACGGATGTGCGAACCGTCGTATTCACGGGGACGGACGCTGTTGAACATCCGGTTGTAGGTCTGCACCAAATCTTCCCGGCGATCCATATCCCGGAAAATCCATTCCTTGAATGCCTCCTTGATGGCGTCCTGTTTCTGCTGGGCCAGCATCGTCTCATTTTTGTTAAGCACCCGATGCTCATTCCCGTCTATATCACGCTCCGTATCATAGATTTTGGTATCCCGCAGGTTCAGGGCATCTTCCAACAACCGGTACGCATTGGCGCGGGTGGTGCCGAAGGTGGCATTGACCAGCGGATTGTTTACATCCCGGCTTTTGCCCGATACATTCCATGCGCCGGTCACATCGGAATAAGAGACGGAAATGACTCTCCCAGCCATATACCAGGGTGTGTGGAACGTCTCCTGCATGAATTCCTGGACATATTCCGGCTTGATCCAGGTTGCGCCAAGGCGCACCTCAATTTCAGACGCATCCAGGTCTTTGGGCTGTACCCGTTCCAGATAGGCCACATTGATGGCAAATTCCGGGTGATTCTCTGCAAACTGGCGGGCCACAGCCAGCTTTTCGCGGACGTTGCCGGAAAGGTATTCATCCGACATTTCCCACTGGTCAGTCAGCGGATTTTTGAAAATCACGCCTGCCAGTTCCTCGGTGATTTCGTCCTCGGTTTTCCCCGCCAACTGCGCCATAAAGGGCACATCCACCTTGGCACGTTCCCCGATGGATACCGCCAGCGCCTCGCTGGCCGTGTCCACGCTGGTCACAGCCTCCGGTCGGCGAATGGTACGCTTTGTAAAGATGTCGGCTTTCCGCTTCAGTTTGCCTTCTTCGTCCAGAATTTCCAAGGAAGCCAGCAGGCAGTAGCTGCTGTCCTGCGAAAAGGCGCGGCGATTGGCGTTGCTGCTGATTAGGCCGTATTGCGCCGTAAAGGAATCATAGGCCCGGTTCAGTTTGTCCTGGGCGATGGTCAGTTCTGCATCGGAGCAGTTTTCCATCTGCAAATTGAGCAGATTTTGGGTCAAGTCCCTAAGTTCAATCATCCCCAGCACCCGTTCGGTTGTCGTTGCCGGCAGCTCCATGAGATTCATCCGGGAATTTTCACGGTAATACACGCGGCCGTCCACATTGGCGAAGCTGAAATTCTTCACCTCCGGGTCTGCCGGTATGGACGTATCCACGCCCTCCAGCTCGGATTCCTCCAGTTCCGGCTCAGTGATCGTTCCCTGAATGTGGGAGATAGCCGCTTTCAACTGGTCAGCCAGCACAGCGCCCTCGATGGGTTTTACCGTCACCTCTTGCTTTCCGTACTGGGTGTTTTCCGTTGAAAACGTACCCAAAACCATCTCCGGGTGGCTGGCAAAGTACGAGTTGACCGTATAGCCTTCCTCAGTGGTGCCAAGATGCACCCAGTCCGGTTCCTCCAATGCAACCCGGTCGCGTTTCTGGAAAAACAGAATATCCGCCACCACGCCAGTGTTGGCGTTGCGCATAAAGGCGTTATCCGGCAGCCGGATGGCTCCCAGAAGGTCGGCCCGCGCCGCCAGGTAATGGCGGACGGAATCGTTCTGCTTGTCCATTGTGCCGGAGGAAGTGATCACCGCCACCACACCGCCAGGGCGTACCAGGTCAAGGCTGCGGGCAATAAAGTAATCGTGAATCAGGAAATTATAGCGGTCATACCGCTTGTCCAGCACTTTGTAATCGCCAAAGGGTACATTGCCAATCGCACAGTCAAAGAAACTGTCCGGGAACTCCATTGTTTCAAAGCCCTGGACGGCGATCTGGTTTTTCTGGTACAGTTGCCGGGCAATCCGGCCGGAAATGCTGTCCAGCTCCACGCCATACATTTTCAGTCCTTCCATACTCTGCGGCACCAGCCCCATAAAGTTGCCAATCCCACAAGCAGGTTCCAGCACGTTGCCGGTTCGCAGCTCCATCTGTTCCAGTGCGGCATACATCGCCTTGATCACAGTGGGCGAAGTATAAAAGGCATTGAGGGTGGAAGCCCGGGCTTCCCGGTATTCTTCCGGGGTCAACGCCGCTTTTACCTCGGCATACTCCTTCGCCCAACTGGCGTTGTCCGGGTCAAATGCCTGGGAGATGCCACCCCAGCCGACAAAGCGGGATAGCACTTCCTGTTCCTCCGCCGTGGCGAGCCGACCTTCTGCTTCCAGCGTTTTCAGCAGATGGATAGCGTCCATGTTGGCCCGGAACTTGGCTTTCGGGCCGCCCGCACCCAGGTCATCGTCGGTGATGTGGAAATTGCGCTTTTCCTGGGTCACGACTGGTTGGGCAGTTATAGCCGATTCTTCCGTTGGCTCATCGGTTTGGGTAAACGGCTCCAACGGCAGGCGATTTTCTTTCCGTGCCGCGTTGATTTCTTCCGGTGTCATAACATGGCCGGTCAGAGGGAGAAGCATCCCGTCATAGGCGACGCGCTCATTTTTGCGTGCCCGCTCCTCTATATCTGCGATCAGTTGCATCTGTTCCACAGAAAAGTCCGGGTTCAGCATGGGCAGAAGGTTCAGATTCTTCTGGCCAGCCGCATAGATCACGTCCATCTGTTCGCCGGAGAAATCCTCATAGGCATACCGGGATTGCTGGATCGCAATGAATACCTGTTCCTCCGTGGCAAAATCAAATTGGGGTTCCTCCTGCTCGTAGAGTGCGCGGACAAACTCGACCGGTTCCTCCCGGAATAACGGATACCGCGCCTCTCTGGCCATCGTCATGTCCTGCAAACTGACTTTACCCCGTTCAAAGTCCACCGCATCCACGCGGAACTCCCTGCCGTCAATATGTACTGTCGCATCAATGGGCAGATAATCTTTCCCACTCAGATATTTGATCTGAAGATGGGTACCGTCCTTCTGTTCGCCATACAGGCAGACATTTTCGCCTTTACTCCAGAGCTGACGGGAATAATACACCCACTGGTTGGCGGGGAAACCCGTCACCATGACATGGCCGCCCTGTTCCAGTGGTTTTTCCAGAAGTTTGCTGTCGAGAATCCCGGACACCTGTTTGGCATCTTCGCCCAAGAACAGGTAATGCCCATCCAGTTCAAAGCCTACCAGGGAATTGGGGTATTTTTCCTTAACGGCGTTGTACTCGTCTTGGGTTTGCAGCAGTATTGGCTCCAAAGGCTGCGTTTCCCGTTCCGTCTTTTGCTCCTGCACCTCCACTTCCTGCGCATCAGGGCGATGGGCCTGAAGGGCTTGCCGGGCATCTTCCAGAGAATCAAACGGGCCTGCCGTAGCGGCTCCCATTCCCAGTTCCTCATCAAAGCCATAATGGTTGTAGAATTTCCCATTGGGGTACCGGATGATGGCAATTTCTTCGGTATAGCCGTCCTGCATGGCCGTGGTAGAATGGTAACGGGCCACAACGCCATTTTGCACGGGTTCTTCTTGCCCATCACCGGCACTTACCGCCACCTGTGCTTCGGACGATGCCGGGGCATGGGCGGGCGTTTCCTCCTTGTCGCTTGCCGGCTCACTGCTGTCCATAAAGTCAAACAGGGAAAGCTGCCGGCCGGAAATGCTGTTCAAATCCGGTTCTTTTTTCGGCTCCGGGAAGATGGTAAAGGTGCCGTCCACATACTGATGCACCTGGGCCAGAATCTCGGCCCGTTCCTCGTAGCGGTCAAAATCCAGAGGCAGCGCTGCCAGTGCCTGATCCATTGCGGTCAACAGTGCTTCCGTCTTATCGGCATCAGTAAGCGTTTCCGGCAGTTCTTTTCTCGCTTCTTCATGGAAAAAGGTATCGATGAAGGGACGCTCGACTTCTTGTGGAAGCCCACTGTAAAATTGCAGGATACGGTTTGTCATCCCTTCCCGCTCATATGCCGGCATCCGCGTATAATCGCCCGGCTTTAAGTATTCCTTCTGCTGAATCAACTGATCTACCCGAAGCGCCGCCTTCGGCCATTTCAGAAAGGTTTGCGCATAGGGTGCGGTATAGCTTCCCCGCGCCAGCGCAATCCCCTTTGTCCCGTAATCCGCATGGGAATCATCTGCTCCGGCCAGCGCGTGGCTGCTCCCGCCTTCCCCATACTGGTGGCGGAGGAAGTCGGCCTTTTCCTGATCCGTGTGCACACCGATAAAGTACGCATAAACCGTCAAACGTCCATCCGAATAAGGCCCGCCCCGCGTCAGGAAGGCGTCCACTTCATCTTCGGTGATAAAGCGGTCATGCTCTTGCCAGGCAAATCCATCCCGCGCCTGATACGGCACAGCCTCGCGGGCGAACTTTTGAAACTGCTGCAACACGCGATCCGGCGCATAATGGCGGAACCGGATCAGGAACGCATCTTCGGCGTAGGCAGACGCCAATCGTTCCAGACGCTGGTTCAGGTCTGCCACATACTCGGGGGAATCCAAATGTTGAGCCAGGCGCTCCGTCACTTCGGGGAATCCGCCTTGAAATACGGATAAATCATCAAAGAATCGTTCCACCACGCCATCGGCCAGATCACGTTCCATATAGATTAAGACCTCGGCGTGTTCCTTGAGTGCGTTGCCCCGCGCTGCGTCCAGCACCACCTGGGGTGCATACTCGCCTTGAGCGAGCAGTTGCCCAATCCGGGCGCTCACATCCGACCAAGAGAGAAACGCCTTCTCCGAGATTTTGTCCTTCACGGTATGACCGGCGGCGATCTGCATCCCCAGTTCATCCCACCAGACCGCATAGTCCCGTCCGTCGATGGAAAAGCCCTTGCCTCCAACGCCGTATTCACGCTTCACAAACTCCGCGGATTCCTCCGTCGTCGGGTCGGTCATAAAGTTATAAATCAGCCGGAGCTGGCTTCTGTCCCGATTGCCGCCACTGCGTAATACTTCGTCCACCACGGCTGCGGGAATGCCAATCTCCCCCGCATACAGCGCCGCCTGCCGTTCCTCAATGACGCGGCGCTGTCTCTCCACCGTCGGCAATTCGGGCAAAGATAAAGCAGAGGCGATTTCTTCCTCTGCTTCACTCAAATCCTGTTCGGTTGTCTCAGGAATCAGTTGTACACCAATTCCGTCAGTATGGTCTCCTCGGCCATCGCCTGCAGGCTGTTCATGTGCGCCGTCCATGCCAGTTGATCCTTCTCCTTGTCCGGGGCCGGGTACTGTTTCAGCAGCCCCGCCATCAGCACGTCCATCCGATCCTCGGCGGCCTTCTCGATCTCCAGCAGGTGCCGGTTCAGTTTGCCTGTCAACAGCATACTCTGATACCAGTTCTGCTTGTTCTCCTTCAGATACGTCCTGCGCAGCATCCCGTACTTGCCCAGTTGCACCGGCTCCTCCTGTACGGCCAGGTTCGGAAACAGATACTCTCCCTTGCGATGATACGTCAGTTCCATGCTCATATCCTCCTTCAGTTGGTTGTGTTTGTGGCTCTTCGCTTTCGCGCTTTAATGCGCTAAATCTTTCATTTACAGTATACAAGCTGTCCACGGATTTTTCAAGCTGCTGCGCCAAATTTTCCTGTTCGATCCGGCGCATCTCCCGGCCAATATCCCGCAGAACCGGCTCGGAGAGGCTGCTGGTGGCGTTTCCCAGAAAGGTCAGAACCGAAAGCCGGTTGAAATCCGTCACCGGGATAAAGTCGGATTCCTCCAGTTCCTCCATCGGGTCAAGACCGCAGCGGCGGCAGAGCGTATAGTAGATGCTGTATTCCAGCATATTGCGGAATTCAACCCGGATGTTATCTTCATCCAGTTCCTCGAGGAATGTGCCGCCTTTTTCATAGACCAGTCCTTCCATCGCTTCTTCGAGATTTTCCTCACTCACCTGCCTGGCAATCGCCATCAGGGCCAGCGGCAGGGTATCTGCCGATTCGTCCAGGCCATAGGCGTCTGCCAGGTGGGAAAGAATGGCGGCCTGGTGCGTCTCCCGCATTTCCCACAGGTAGGGGTCTCTTGCCCCTTTGACCGGGTGTGTATCGGAAACGTCAAAGACATACCGAAGCCGAAGCCTTGGACCGGTATCGTCCAACAGCGCAATGCCCTTGGCGCCGCGGTTGACCCAGCGGTTCATCTTGCTGTTCCACAGCTCCAACTCCGCACAGGCGGTTGCACCGGGGCGCTGGGCGTGGATCAGGAGATTTTCCTGGAACGAGTAACGGTACAGCCTTGCGGCGGTATCCAGATACCCCATCCAGTCGCGGGGCGACCGGCTGACTTCCTGGGCGTGGGATTCAGCCAACGCCTGAATGGATTGTATTTGTGCCATAGTTGCCTCCTGTCTTATGCAAAAAAGAAATCCCGGCAGGCCATCCTACCGCCCACCGGGAGTATGCAAGGTTACTTCTTTTGGCCCGCCGCTTTTCCTTTCTTGCTGGAGTAGGGTTTCGGGAACGAAAGAGAAAATGCGGGCCGGCCGTTTTCCATCTGCATGACCAGATCAGCGGCGAAGGTAGCATTTTTCTTGGCCGAATAGAGGTCAGTGACATGGGTTTTGCCGGTTTTCAGCAGATCGGCCGCCATCTTTTTGTCGATGGTCTTTTTCATGTTGGCGAGGAAACGATTCTCCTTCCAGAGCGCAAAGCGGCAGGATTTGTCGGAGCAGTAGAAGTTTTTCACGCTCTCATACACCGGCTTGCCGCAGAGTGGGCAGTTGCCAACACTGACCCGCGCATCAAACCGCTGGCGTTCCGCTTCCGGGATGGCGTCGCATCCCTCCAGCACCTTTGACACCAGTTTACAGATGTCGTGCAAGAAAGCGTCCGCCGACATTTTCCCCCGCTCAACACCCAGTAGGCGGTTCTCCCACTCGGCTGTCAGCGCCGCCGATTTCAGATAGTCCGGGATCACGGCGATCATCTCCATGCCGTCTTTAGTGGGAACGATCTGTTTGCCTTTCCGGGCTGCGTAGCCGGAATGTACCAGCTTTTCGATGATGTTGGCCCGCGTAGCAGGCGTACCCAGACCCTTCTTCTCGGTGTCGGCGTCAAACTCTTTGTTGCCGGCTGTCTCCATAGCCGAGAGCAGAGTATCTTCGGTGTATGCCTTGGGCGGAGAGGTGAAGTGCCGGCTCTTACCGGCCTGTACCGATGCAAGTTCCATACCCTCGGTCAGAGAAGCGGGAATTTTCGCGTTCTCTTTATTTTCCCCTACCTTATTATAATAGGTACGGAACGCATCCTCGATGGCCTGATACCCAGGCTCCAACACAATCTTGCCTTTGGCCTTAAACGTAGTTTCCGCACACAGCACTTCGACATCCGTCTCCTCATAGATGCAGTCGGGTAAAACTGCCTGGGCGAGCCGCTGGCACACCAGATAGAAGATATTTTTCTGTTTTTCGGCCAGTTGGGAAAGGTCAGCCCGTACCGCCTCCTGGGTCGGCAAAATCGCGTGGTGGTCGGTCACCTTGGCATTGTCCACCAGACAGCTGACTCGCGCCCCGTCAGGTGCATTGGAGAGAAAGGGCAAAACTTCCGGCAGATCAGCAAGCAGCGTCTGAACTGTACTTGCCATATCCTCCGTGATATACTGGCTGTCTGTCCGGGGGTAGGTCACGAGTTTACCCTCATACAGTTCCTGAAGGGCGTCCAGCGTTTCCTGGGCCGTGTAGCCAAAATAGCGGTTTGCCTCCCTTTGCAGGGTGGTCAGGTCATAGAGCCGGGGCGGTTTGGCTGTTTTCTTTGTTTTCTCCAGTTTGGTCACAGTGGCCGGTTTGCCCTGGCAGATCTGTACAAGGTTTTCTGCATCGGCTTCTTCCTTGATTATGTCCGAAGCGACCGTCAGCCCGTCACTGCTCAGCGATACCTTATAATAGGGTTCCCGCAAAAAACCGTCGATTTTATGCTGGCGTTCCACCAGCATAGCCAGGGTCGGAGTCTGCACCCGCCCGATCACCAGCCGCTTAAAGTATTTGGTGGTATAGGCCCGTGTGGCGTTCATTCCCACCAGCCAATCGGCGCGGACGCGGCACTCCGCCGCCTGGAAGAGATTGTCATAAGCCCTACTGTCCTTCAGGTGTGCAAACCCTTCCCGGATGGCTGCATCCTCCATGCTGGAAATCCAAAGCCGTTTGACAGGGGCTTTACTCCCCGCCAGGGTATATACCCTGCGGAAGATGGATTCACCTTCGCGTCCGGCATCGCAGGCATTGATGATGTATTCAAGATCAGGCCGGTTCATCAGGATGGAAAGCACCTCAAATTGCTCTTTTTTCGCTTCTGCTACCGCAAGCTGCCAATGATCCGGGAAGATGGGCAAATCTTCATAGTGCCAACGCTCATACTTTTTGTCATAGACCTGGGGTTCCACATATTCTGCCAGGTGGCCCAGGCACCAACTGACCAGATACCCGTTGCCCTCAAAATAGCCCTTTTTACGGTTGGCCGCGCCGATCACTTTGGACAGGCTGCCCGATACACTGGGCTTTTCCGCGATCACTAAAATCATAGTCTCATCCTCCTAAAATGGAAGGAGGGCAGCCCAAAAGCGGGCCGCCCTCCAGGTGTTTACGCTGTGTTCACGCTTATATATTACTGGGTTTCATCCGAACCGGCATCCTCATCGGTGTCTGCCGGTTCATCCTCGTTGACGGTTTCCAGGCCGTCGCTGATCTCCATATTCTCGCTTTCGGAATTGTCCTGCTCGTGCTGGGGTTTATAAATCTTAAAGTAGAAATATGCCCCCACACCGGCCACGGCGGTCAGCATGATAACGATGAGAAAAACCGGCATCCCATTGGACGCGGGTTCTTCCACTTCTTCCGGCTCCTCTGTCGGGACCGGTTCCGGCGTGGGCACAGGTTCCTCCAGCACCACGCCGGCCTGCGCGGGTTCTTCCTGTTCACTTTCTTCAATGAAATCCTGAAGGTCAAGCTCGTCGATCATCGAGAGCATATACACATTTTCTGTATTTTGGCTGCGATCAATGACCAGGAAGAATGTATTGCCGTTGGCCGTTGTCACGGTCAGAAAATCCTTGGTGTGATCATCGGTAATATCGTCCAGGATTTCCCCGTTGCCGGGGATCGAAAACGGGGTGCCCTCCGGCGTCGTTTCCTCGATCACCGGCTCCGGGGTTGCTTCCGGCGTGGGGGTCGGTTCCGGCTCCGCATAGGCAAACGCCGTCACCGGGAAAAGCGTCAGCGCCATACACAGGGTGGTCAGCAGCGTCAGCAGTTTCATCTTTTTCATGGTTTCATTCCTCACTTTCTAACGCCTCATCCGGCGTCTGGTTGTCAAGGCCGGTGTCTTCTTCATCGAAATCCGGCAAGGTTTCAGGTGTATCGTCCTCATTCAGCGCACCGGAATTGCCCGCAGGTTCCACCGGCCGCAGCTCCACCGTGCCGTTCTGAATGCTGTCCAGAAGGCGGAGCAAATCCCAGCCCTTCACATTCATGCTGCGGATGCTGCGGACAATCTCGGCGTCCTCGTCCGCCTTCTGGGACTGGCGCACCGCCTCCAGGTGCGCTTTCAGTTCCGCCATTTTCTTTTCCGTTTTCTCAATATCCTCGAGATAACGGCTCAATTTTTTGCTCATATCATCGTCACTCCTTTACTCATTGAATTCTGCCGTAGGCAAGGAAATGGCTCTGCCAGTAGGAAGTTTGAACGCTTGTGTACTGCACCGGATCTCCACAATGAATCATCATCCCGTTGCCCACATAGATGCCCACATGGGATGCGCCGGTTGTGTTGTAGGTGCCCTGGAAAAAGATCAGGTCGCCCGGTTTTGCCTCCTCTGGCGAGACATACGCACAGTAGGAGCGCAGGCCATTGGCCGTTGTCCGCCCCACATTCCAGCCATTCCCACAGTTATTGATGACCCAGCAGACAAAGCCGCTGCAATCAAAACTGGTGGAGGGCGAACTGCCGCCCCAAACATACGGGTAGCCAAGATACTTTTCCGCTTCAGCAATCATCCGCGCAAATCTCTCATCCGTCAGGGCTTCTGCCGGGATTTCATAGCCGAACCCGCCTTCGTCTCCCGTATAGGTTGGCAGTGTGGCCGTATCGAACAGATAATTTCTGTTGCCATAGGTCGCATTATATAAGGTATAGCGGCCGGACTGGTCGCTGTCCATATTGCCGCGGGCGACGGCATCAAACCCGTGGTTGATCAGGGTAATGTTTAAAATGCGGTATTCATACTCCTCCTCTGTCTCTTCCCCCGTCTCTGGGTCAGTTACGGTGCGGGTGCGGATTTCAATGACCTCATCGACAATCAGCTCATATTGCTGGGTGAACAGGCTCTCCACCTCACCGGCCACCTGGGCATAGGTAAATTCCTCATACTTGGCCGTCAGATAGGAAATCAGTTGATACGGGTTGTGCGAGATTTCATCAATCTGATAGTTGTACTCATCGTAACCGGGATGGGTCGATTCCATATTGTTGATCTGCTCGTTGAGTTCTTCTTCCAGAGCCAAATACGCATTTTCAGCGGCATAGATGTCCGCATCCTGGCTGGGATAGGTGGAAGAAATGAACGTGTTCTGCGTCCCCTGCATCATCGCGGTACAACTGGACAGGATGGCACCGAAGATCAGCACGAATAGCGCAATGACACCGGCCCCAATAAAAATGCCTTTGTTTTTGCGGAAGAAGGTCTGAATGGTCGCCTTGGCCTTACTGCCCGCTGCCTGCGTAGCTTTTACGGCAGCACCGGCCGCCGTTTTGCCATTTCTGGCGGCGGCGTAGGCTTCCTTATACCGTTTTTTCTGCCAAAAGCGGTTCAGGATGGATGTCTTGTCTTGTGCCTCCTTCGCCGCAGTCTTTGCCGCGGCTGTCTGCGCCGCCTTTTCGCCGGTGGCAGCCGCCGAATCCGTAGGGGTAAAATGCAGCCGTTTTTCCTTCCTGGCAGAGTTAATTTCTTTGTGTCGTTTTGACTTTTGATCCTTACGGTGTTGACTGACCCGGCTCACCACCTTATGGATACCGCTCTCCCCAAGAATCTCGGCTTTGTGTGCGCCCTCCACCGCGCTGTTTTCCCGTTCAACACTGTGAACTTTGGTGTGGGCGTAGCCAGCCACCGCACCGGCGGCAGCAGAAGCAGCCTTGCGGCCAATGCCCATGCCAGCACCGCGAACCATCCCGTTTTCCTCATCATCAAAGGATAAACGGCTGGACTTTTTCTTGACTGACCCTGGCGCTTCCTGGGATTCAGACTGGTTTGTCCGCTTTCCTCTTTGCGAGTTTGGGTGTTCCCGATTGCCCCCGTCCCTTTTTACCTTTTGCTGGCTAGTATCTTCATTGGGAGACGAATCTGAAGCATCACGATTTGGTGCGCCATACTTTTGCTGGGATTCCCGGGTAACGCGCTGTCCTTTTGCCTTTGGCCTGAAATCCCCGCCGACATCGGCACCGGGTTCATCTGTCAGATGGTGGGTATCCTGGTGAACTGCAGCTTTATACGGGTTTTCATCAACACGGTGCTTGGGTTTGGACGCATCGTCTGGCGTTGCACTGTCCGGCGGTGGAATATCCGCAGTTTGTGCAGCACCATCAGATTCAGCAGCCTTTGTTTCCGGCTCATGGGTAGCTTGGGTTGTGGAATTTTCTGCGTCCTGCACTTTGGGGGACGATTCCTCACCCGCATTGGAGGGATTGTCCTGAGCAGGCTTGACATCATCCTCGACGTCATCCTGCTTTACACCCTCATCATGGTATTTGCGGTATCCATCCTGTACCTGCTTTTTCCTGCGATTGTGCCGCATTTCAGCCGCCGTCTGCAAAGCAGCCCGGCCTGTGGAACTCCCCCGAACCTCTGCCATTCTGGCAGAATGTTCTGTTAGCCGACCCGCATGATTGCCTTGGCCCAGATCGGACTGGTCAATTGGTTCATTGCCATCCGGCTCCTGCGCATCCTGACTGTAAACCGCCTTGGGTTGTTCGGTATCAACACCTTGTACAGCGGGAATGGCAATAGGGGTAACTGCCTGATTTTGTACCGTTTCCGCTTCTATCTGCATGAAGCCATCTGGCACTTGAGTTTGCTGCATCTGCGATGGGGGCAGGGCGGTACGATCGGCATTTTCAGCGCCCACTGTTATGCCGCCATCAATCGCTGAATGCGGTTGACCTGCATCAACTCTGAATGGAGCAGAATCCCTTTTTGTAGAATTGGTTGCGTTCTGCTTCCTTCCAGCGGTTTCCACCGCAGCATTTGCGGTGCCTTCACGATAAAGCTGGGCGCGGGCGTGATTTACAGACGTTGGCTGGTCATCTCGTCCGAGGATTTCATGAGTTGAACGCCCAAAGTCATCACCCGGGGGCTCTGGAGACAAACGCGCCTCATTCTGAACCGCGTCCACTACAGGCTGACCGGTATCTTGCCGCATTTGATATGTGGTGCCACCCGGCTGTGCGTAACCCGCTTCATCCTGGGTATACGGATGAGATGGCTGCTTTTTGTCTTGCTGGGCGTGGGTCTGCCCACTGTCCAGCATGGGCCTTACTGGGGCATTTGCGACATCCCGCACAAGTGGGGCATCTTGTGTGCGGCTGCTGATCCGTTTGCGCTCGCCACTATGCAGGTTTTCTTCCGTTAAGCCGTCACGGGTCATTTTCTGGACACGCTTATCTTGCGCTTCATAGCGTTTTCCTGGCATTATTTCTCACCTCCTCGCCGCCGGCTTCCTCTTACGCTTCCGGCAGCGAATACCGCTGCCATTTTTCCAGGATTGCAGCCGCTTCCCGAAGCAGTTCACCGCCCTGGTTCAGCGCCAGTTTCTGGCATACCCGTCTGTCGGCAAGGGAAACCAGAACGCTGTACAGTCCATCCGCCAGAGACGCCATGCAGAGCAGATCGTCCACCATCTGACCGAAAACTTCTTCGCCATCCCCCTCCAGTGTGGGGATCGGGATTTTTTCAGGCTGCCTTGCCTGTCCCGTATCGAACGGCTCGGTGCGATGTGCCGCTGCATACAGTTGAGCCAGGGCTTCTTCCAGCCGGGCGTCCGATTCATCATTGGACATACGGGCTGCGCGCACACAGGGCTTCCGGTTTTTATTGCCCGGCATGGGTCTCGGTTTTTTATTTTTGCTCATCGTGTAATAACCTCCTAAACTTTTTGAAAAAAGCCTCCCATCGGCCTGCGAATACAGGCTTCCGAGAGGCCGACAACTGATTTTTCCGCCCAATCTGTATTGGAACATTCCCATCAAGAAATACAGGCGGATTGTAAACAGGGTAATAGAGAAAACGAAAATCAACTCCATCACCCGGCACCTTACATTGGTATCCGTACTGACACCTCCTCTTTGGATTCGGCCATCTGCCTTGCGGCGACGTCCTCTGGACGGGTGGACATGATCGCATAGAGTTTGAGCGTCTTATCGAAGTGATCTTTGAACGGGATGATGGTATTGCCATAGAACAGAAGCCCCTCACCCGCACCGCTGTTGGTCACATAGGAGAGCTGGTACGGGCTGATATTCAACTGCTTGGCGAGAACCTGCCGGTCACCGGCCGCCTGGTTGAGCATCAGGATAAAATCGCTGTTTTCCATGATGTTCTCAATTTCTCGGCTGGCCAGCAAATCCTTGATGTTCTGCGTGATGCCGGTCGGAATCCCGCCCCATTTACGGAACCGCTTCCAGATCTCTACCGAATAGGCCGCCGTCTGCTCCTCCTTCAGCAAAAGGTGGAACTCGTCAATGTAATACCGCGTTGCTCTGTGCTCCGAACGGTTGATGGTGACACGGTTCCACACCTGGTCCTGAATAATGAGCATTCCCAGTTTTTTCAACTGCTTGCCCAGTTCCTTGATGTCATAGCAGACAATCCGGTTATCCAGCTTTACGTTGGTCTGGTGATTGAACACTTTCAGCGAGCCATTGACGTAGATTTCCAGCGCCGTGGCAATCCGCTGTGCCTGCGGCTCCTTCTGGCTGCGCAGGCAGGCATACAAATCACCAAGCACCGGCATATTCTCCGGCACCGGGTTCTCAAAGTATTTTTGGTACACCAGCGGCAGGCAGCGGTCAATGACCGATTTTTCCTCCGCCTCAATCCCATTGCGCGATCCCATAATTAGCTCGCACAGGGACAGGATGAAGTCGGACTTCACACCCAGCGGGTTATCGTCATCCGAATAATCCATGTTGATGTCCATCGGGTTGATGTAGTCGTGGCTGGTGGCAGAAATATGGATAACCTGTCCGCCCAACGCATGAACCAGCGGGAAATATTCTCCCTCCGGGTCTCCGATGATAATATCGTCCTTTGTCACAAAGAACGCATTGGTGATTTCCCGCTTTGCCGCGAAGGATTTGCCCGAACCGGGTGTGCCGAGAATCAGGCCGTTGGGGTTCTTCAGCTTTTTGCGATCCACCATGATGATGTTGTTGGACAAGGCGTTCAGGCCGTAGTAGAGCGATTCGCCGCCCATGAACAGTTCCTGGGTGGTGAACGGGACAAAAATGGCCGCGGCCGTGGTGGTCAGTGCCCGCCTGATCGGGATGTGGTTGAACCCCAGCGGCAGGCTGCTCATCAGGCCATCTTCCTGCATATAGTCCAGCCGGCGCAGCGCGCAGTTGTATTTCTGCGCAATGCCCGCCACCTGGAACACCGCGTTGTCCAGTTCCTGCCGGGTCTTGGCTGTATTCAAAAACAGCACCGTGACCAGGAACATCCGCTCATTGCGGGACTGAAGATCATCCAGCAGTTTCTTGGCGTCGCCGCCATAGGTAGCCAGGTCGGACGGAATAATTTCCATATCATACCCGGAGCGGACGGCTTTCTTCTGCTCCTCGATCTTCATGCGGTTGATGTCGGTCACTTTGCTCTTGATCAATTTGATCGCCTTCAACTGATCCAGGGATTGAACGTGCATGGTGACAATCAGGTTTTTGTCAACATCCAAAAACTCGGCCAGCATTTTGTCGGTCAGTTCCGGGGCCAGAATTTGAAGATAGGATACTGCGCCATAGGTATCGCCCATCATGAAATCCTTGCCGGATTTGAACAGGAAACTGGTCGGTGCAATGAAATCCTTTGTCCCCAGGCCGGTTTTCAAAACCTGGTCGTAGGTGAAGGTAAACGGCGTTTCGGTTTCCGGGTTCAACGTCTCATACAGGACTTTCAGACGTTCCACCCCATTCAGGGGATAGGCGGTCACGCCCAAGACCTTGAAGTTGTTCAGAATATCCGTCTCGATGCGCTCCAGTTTCGGCCTGGCCATTGCCAGGTTGTCCGCTTCAATGGAAAATGTGATATACTTAGATTTAAGCAGACCATTGTTTCCTTTTGCCAACTGGTTATGCAGCATCTGCGCGTATTCCATGCGCACATCATCGAAGGCGTCGTTCTGCGGTTCGATCTGGATGACCTTCTCATACTCCTTCATGCTGCTCTTCTGGTTGATAAAGGACAGTTGGAACTGGATGCTGCTGTCGAAGTAATTGAGGAAATCACACCAGTTTTCAAAAATGGCGCTCTTATCGTCATTCTGGGCCAACTGGTAGTTGATGTCGTAAAAGCGGATGGTCTTGGAGTAGATATGGTCGGCCATACGGCAGATACCGTCCTTGCCCATTTCCTTATAGGCAATGGAATCCTGGACGGAAATCCGCTTTGCCTTGCCTTTCAGCGGAAACCGGGCGCTTTTTGCATCTGCCCTTACCGGTTTAGCGGGGCGGGACTTTTTCTTTTTTACCACGGTGCAGCCCTCCTTTCGTTTGCGGCTTGTTCTCCGGCACCTTGTACGGATAGGCCGCCTCCTCATACAGATTGGCTGTCTCATACTGGCGGATGGCCGGACGCTGGAACCGAACCCGGATGTAGTTCTGGAGAATCTTTTCCATGTGCATCCCGTCTTTTTCATACATGGCAAAGAGAAATTCCGGCAGCATGAGCAGCACCATCCCGGTGGCCGCGCCGCTGGTTCCGATGGTGTCCCGCGTCAGGAAATAAAACGGCAGCCCCAGCGCAGCACCAATCACAATGCAGATGATCTGGCGCAGCGTCAGGTTAAAGGCCACCTTATTTTTGACCCTTGCCAGGTCTTTGGGGACTGTTACATAGGCCATAATCAATTGGGGTAACAGCGGGCGTTTTTTGCCGGGAATGAGCCGCCCCTGTAACCCGCTCCTTTCCTTTGAGTTTTTCCCGTCTAGTGGGTGTTGAAAATTTGCTTACTTAACGATCCGGTTTTCAGAAGGCTGAAACACAGGATGATGGTATAGGCCGCAACCCCAAACAGGGCCGAGTGAACATTGTCGGTCAGCTCAATGGAGGCGACCAGCGCGGCATAGATACCCACGCAGACCATCATCAGGAACGCTTGAAACGCCAGGGCGAAAAGCCCCCGGAAATAATTGGTTCCCATCTGTCCCCATTCCCGGTTGGACATGGTGGCAAATGGAATGGGTGCAACCGAAGTGTAAAGGTAAATCTCGATCATACGCCCGAACATGATCACCATGATGAGGACGGACATGACCTTCATACAGAAGCTGAGGATAAAGGTTTCCAGCATCAAGACAAATAGTTCGCCCAGTTCCATCGATTCCATCGTGGTGCTGATGGTGGATGTAAAGGACGATATATCAATGGCCGTGCTGCCGCTGATTGTCCCCGCGGCGCTGTTGACCACGCTTTGTCCCACATCAAAGACTGCCATCGTGATTGTCCAGGTATTGCTGACCAGAAACACCGCGACCCACATTTTGAAGAAATACTTGAAAAACATCCAGGTATCCACATCGTGCAGGTTGTTCCGTTCCGTCAGCATGGAAATCAATTCATAGCACAGGACCATCGTAATGATGATCCCGGCTATGGGTACGATCACCGAATTGGACAGGCTTTGTACCATGTTGTATATGCTGCTGTTCCACCCTTGTGGTGTCATTCCCACCTGCGTGGCAATTTCGCCGGTCTTTTCATTGACATCGGTGAACATGGTGGTCAGGTTGGAAGTCACCATACCCGTCAGGAGATCCCGCATCCATTCTTCGATTGCATCAAAAATGCTATCGAACATGGACTGTCCCCCTTACATCATCAGAACAGGCTGCCCAGAAGCGGGATCAACTGGGTGCCGATGAGAATCACGCCACCGCCGGCCATGAGTTGTTTCATACCCTGGCTTTTTGCACCAGGGTTGTCGTTTCCGTAACCTTCCATCAGGTTGATAACGCCCCACACGCCGAGGCCGGCACCGATGGCGACCACCAGGGTCTGGAGAATCGTAACAGCAGAGCTAAAGAATTCCATAATTTGTTTATCGGAACATAAGGTCGGGGATGAGATCTTCAGTTATTCATCGCACAAAACCAGCATTTCCGCTTGTTTGCCAAGCGGCCCCGCGTTCCGATTTCCCCTTTCTTTGTTTTTTATTGGTGGTGTTCTGGTTTTGTGTTTGCAGAGTATGCAGGCGGTGCCCGCGCCGGATAGATAGTAGTCATATCTTCCTCCCGCTCAAAAGAAAAGACCGCCTGGTAAGCAGACGGTCAGATGGATGAAGATTTTTCAGTTGTCGGCAAACCGGGTGAGATTGCGAAAAGCCGCAAGTTCCCGGTCAGGTTTCATACAGCAGGGACAGCCAGGGATTCTTTCATACTGCGCTGGCAACAGTCCTGCCGATTGCAGGCGCGTTATGATCTGCCTCTCCGAGGCTGCCCCCAGCATACGAATCCGGCACAAACCGGCTTCGTACTGGGACAGGATCACCAGATCGCGGATTGCGTGAACGCTGGCGCGGTCCAGTGTGTGCAAAACCTTGACAGGCAAATCCAATGCGCCGGCTTCCAGCCGATAGAGATGGACTCCTTCCATGCTCAAATGCTGGCAATAAAGCCGTTCCGCCTGTGCGGCCTGCTCTGTGAGGGCGTTTGTCCTGGCCGCAAAGCCGTCTGCCACATAGAGAAGCAGTTCCTTCACCTGGCATTTCTTGACCGCATGGCGAATAATCTGCCGGATGCGGTTCTCGTTGACATGGTGTTGGTCAGCCAGCGCTTTCATGGAAGCGCCTTCGCGGTAATGCTTGTCCAGGACAAAGCGTTCCCGCTCGGTGAGCTGATCCAGCAGATTGGCCAACCCTGCCTGCTGGTCTGCGATAAGCGTGGCATAATCCATCGCTGTGCCGCAGATTTCATTTAATCTGATTGCCGATAACAAATTTACCGGATACGGACGTTTCATCGCGAAGTTCCTCCTTTTCACTGCCGTCAACCGGCAGAATCCAGATCAGTCTGTGTCACCTCCACGTCAAAGACTTCAAATTCTTCCTCCACGCCCATCCGCAGCGTGTGTTTCAGATACTGTTCCACGTCAAAGGCGTTTTTCTTGTCATAATCGGACAATTCCCTGTATCGTTTATGCTGTGTGATGTCGTACTTATTGCTCAGGAAAGGCCGGACGCCGCGCAGTTGCAGGATGCACTTGTTTCCATCCATAACCGAAAGTTCATCTCGACTCATCAGCTCTTTCCCGGTTTTTTGATAATTCATGCCATACGACTGGCTCTGCCCGCGGGTATCCGATGTGTTGAGCAAATCTATGGTTTCCTTGCCCAGCGTCTCGCTGATTTCCTTCAGGGTCGAGCTTTCCTTGCCGCCCAAAAACAACATGGTGTCGCAGTTGCCGGTGATGGTTTCCGCGGCGTCCTTATAGATCGTCTTGAGCTGGCTCTGAGACTGCAAAATAATAGAAGCCGATATTTCACGGCTTCGGATGGTGGCAATCAACTTATCAAATTTCGGGATTGAGCCAATATTGGCAAACTCATCGAGCAGGAGCCGGACATGGTACGGAAGCCGGCCGCCGTGCTCATCATCCGCCTTATCACACAGAAGGTTGAAAAGCTGGGTGTACATGATGGCGACCACAAAATTGAAGGTATCGTCCGTATCGCTGATAATGACGAACATCGCTGTTCGTCGCTCCCCCAGCATATCCAGCTCCAATTCATCGTAGGACATCAGGTCACGCAGTTCCTGGATATCAAATGGGGCCAACCTGGCACCGCAGGAAATCAGGATGGATTTCGCCGTCTTGCCGGCAGCCAGTTTATATTTCTTATACTGCCTGACAGCAAAATGCTCCGGGTTGTCTGCCTCCAATTCCTCAAACAACTCATCTACAGCATTTTTGAACGATTCATCATCCTCACGGGTTTCAGACGCATTGATGAATTCCAGCAGCGTGGAGAAGTTCTGCTCCTCCTCCGGGGCCTCATACCAAATATAGCCGATGAGCGCCGTATACAGCAGCCGCTCTGCCTTGATCCAGAAATCCTCGGAAGATTTTTCACCCTCCCCCTTGGTGTTGGCAATGATGGTGTTGACCAGTTTGAGAATATCCTTCTCACTGCGGATATAGTGGAAGGGGTTATAGTGCATGGATTTACGGAAGTTGATGGTATTCAGGACTTTTACCACATACCCCTCATTGACCAGCATTTTCCCGCACTCGATGATGATGGTGCCTTTCGGGTCCGTGACCACATAGGACACGTTTTTCGGCATCTGCATCAAATTCGGCTTCACATAGAAGCGCGTCTTGCCAGAACCGGAACCACCGATCACAATCACGTTTTTGTTCCTGGCGTATTTCGGATTCTTCGGGCGGCTGCTCATGGTCAGTCGTTCCGTCTGGGTCAGGATGATGTTATTCTCAAACACTGGGTCAATGTACGGCTCAATGTCCTTCGGCCCGCCCCATCGGGCGGAGCCGTATTCCTCACCGGGACGGTATTTTTTGGCGTTTTTATGCCGGAAGTAAAGGATCGCATAAAATGCGGCTGCGGCGATCACGCCGGCTCCCATGTCCATCAGGTGGATACTGGGTAGCGGGTTTTGGAACGCCAGGCCAAAGTTCTGAAGCAGAACCATCAGCCGGGTAATAGCAGAATCCCCTGTACAGTGACGGTACAGCCATGCGCTTTTGTCGATCAGATAGAACACAATCGCAAATGGGATAAGTTTGGGAAGCAGCTTTTTGACCTGAACGCCCTGTAACTTTTCCCGGACAGCGGATGCCAGTTTCTGCCCCCAGGCGCTGCCCCCGGTCTGGTTGGAGGGTGCTTTTTTACGCGGCTTGCGAGCCGGCATAGCCCCCCGCCTGATTTTCCTGCTCATCGTTCCTGTCCCCTCTCTTTCTTGTGAGATTTTTCGCGTTCACGGTGCTTCGCGACGCGGTCTTTGGCAATCTGAAGTTTCTTGCGGATGGACATCTTCGGCTTTTTCTCCTTTTCTGCCGAGATGCCCGCATACTCCTTAAAGGCAGCGGTCATAACATCCACATCCCTGGCGCGGAAAAAGACCAAATACCGGGGCGGGGATGTGGAACTGTCTTTTTTCAGGCTGTAGTCAATGCCGTATTTTCGGGCCACGCGCTCAAAGGATTTGATATTGTTGTCCGTAATCTCAATGTTGGTAAGCTGACTTCCCTCCTTCATCATCTGTTTCAGGCTCTGCTTGCCCCGCCGGGTGACCGAGCTGCACCGTCTGATCGACGATTTCTGCTGATTCATTTCCGAAACCAGCTTTTTAAGCACCGCCTTCAGAACGCCCTCTGTCACCTTTGCCCCCTTGATACAAAGAGAGATGGTTTTTTCCGTGGTTTCCTCCTGCATTTGGTTTATCACCTCCTCGTTCCGGGAATTTTTCCTGTTTACCTGAATAAAAGCTGCAAACTCATGATATGACCTTGACTACTATTCCTCTTTTCTGCCGTAGAGATCATGGTTGACAAGGGCGCTGTAATAGCTGCTGATGGTAACCGGCGCATTGTACAGGGTAGCCAGTAAGTAGCGTTTGATGTTTTTGATCGCCGTGGTGTTTGATTTGAGACAATCTAAAACGTACTCAATATGGTCGCTGGTCAATTTCATCAGACGGCTTTTTACCACTTCAGCGGGCTTGTCCTCGCCGCAGACATGAAGATACTGTCGCTTGGAGCAGACCGTCTCCACAAGCAGCTCCAGAATTTCGTTGAGCACCTCTCCATCATATGGGTGGTTGGCCAACAGAACATCAAACTCCAACTGATCCAAAAAATAATCCCGATACTGTTTGTACTCATCCAATCCATCATATCCATCGTCGCTTTCCGGCGGATAGATAGGATTGATCTTGTTAAACTCAGTATTATTTATATTAGTCTTATTAGAATGTCGTTCTAACATATCTAGAGATGTCGTTTTAACACTTTTAGAAGTGTCATTTTGACACTTCTGGAAATGTCGGTTCTGGAGCAGTGTTGAAAAGTTCTTCACATAGATGCGCGTCGGTTTGCCCTGTCCCTGGCGTTTGCGCTCAATCAGGCCATATTCACTGTCCAGTTCATTGAGCAGCTTCACCGCCTTCTTGTTGCCGCAGTTCAAATCTTCCATAATGCTGTCCACCGTGTAGTAGATAAACACACGGTTTTCCTCATCCACCCAGCCATTCCTGGCCGAGAGGGCAAGCCTGTCCAGCATCAGGCCATACAGGAGTTTGGCTTCCAGGGAGATTTCGCACAACGCCGGCTCTGTAAAGAAAGCCTTCGGGATGCGGTAAAACGCAAACTGCTCTGCACCTGCGCCATAGAAATAGGGCAAATCCGGCAGTTTTCTTACGCGATCCATTTTATCGCCAAAATTCCATGTTACTCATAATCCTGGTCCTCCCTCTTTTTTCTGCCCTGCATGATCTGTTTCATCTGGCCGTCCGCCAGTGTCGCAGCGCGGACACAGCAAAACATGACCAACACCAGCAGCAGAACCGCCAGGCCGATCATCCATTTCACCATATCGTTCACATCCCTTCCTTTGATTTTGTGTCATGGCAGTTTCCGGCAAATGCTCCTGCCGGAATGACAACGGCACATTCATATGGCGGGGCCGGCAAAATGAACCTCCCCGCCACATGGTATCTACTGTTGTCAGTAGTTTACATTTGGGTGTTTGCCTGTGCTCATCCCAGACCCGTTCCTATCCCGATTCCCGCGACGTATTTTCCTGGCAAGACACGCAGAATGCATATTCAGTGCCAGGTATCTATCTGGGCAGGCTATTCAATTTTCAAGGTACTGTGAAGGGAGTGGCTTAATGCCTTTCCCTTCACTTCTCGGATTCTTTAATGGAGTTTTTCAAGCTATCTGCGTCAGATAAATTTGAAAACTTGCAAAAGAGCTTTTAGACGCCTATATCCGCTGCCAAATGAAAAAAAGCCGCCTGCAAGTGATGATTTCACTCACAGGCGGCAGGCTGGATAAAGGAATATCAGGCTTTCTGCATCCCGTACTTTTCACTGAGGTAGCTGGTCAGGCAGTCCTCAAGTGAGCATTCCCCGGCAAACGAACAGGTAACGGTAAAACCGTGATCCAAGTAGCGGTAGGGATTGCCGATCTGGCTGAGATAGGATTTGACCCGTTCCTCATAGGGCATGCCTAGATCGACCCGGATGCTGCTGATGTCCACCAGTTTTTCAGCATCCGCAGGCTTCATGTTGCTAGTCATCCTCCTCACCCCACTTCCTGGCACAGCGGTTATAGACCCCACGCGGGATGCCAACCGCATTGATTCCTTCTCTCCGGCGAACACGGGTAATGGCTTTCTTAATCATGTCGCTGACCGCCTGGTAGGAAACGCCAAGTTCGGACGCGATGTCCTTCGTGCCCCTTTGCTCGATAAAATAGAGGATGATTACATGCCGCTGCTTCGGCGTCATGTGACCCAGAAACTTCTTAACCTGCCTCACATTCTCCCGCTCGATCAGGTCAGTCAGACCGTCCCAGGTGAAATCACCCATATTGCTGCAACGGTCAGCATATAGGCCATCCAGCGAAATCTGATGGTAACGCTGTTTCCTCTCATAGTTGGCATTCAGGCGATCTTCTGCTTCCAGATACAGGCGGATATACCAGTTTTCGTTCTCAAAAACATCCTGGGCCACCGTTTCTTCATTCTCTGCCAATGCACCACAGTATGTATAGCCGCCACAGTCATGGAGCCGGAACACGGTTGATTCCCGGCCTCTGCGGCAAGCTACATACCCGTTCTGATAAACCGTGATCAGCATATCTGAAACCATCTCCCGGACAAGGATTCTTGCCTCGGATTCCTCCAACTGCCGGATGCCCGGCACAGCAGCCTTCTTGCTAGGTACATTCTCTACCATAGACTTCAGATTTTTCAGTGTAAGCATAAAAGACCATCCTTCCTGCCTTGCGGCACGGGCGGCCTGGTGCTTACGTTGATCGCAAACGAAGAAAGGCAGCAAGAATGATCTCAGGCGCGCCCGTTTTTTTTAACGGGAGCCTAAGAACTCCTCTTGCTGCCTTATACCAGCGATGCTTTCCTCTACATAAAGAGGCTCACTGTTTGTATTTGTAAACTAACTTGTCCGATGTTGCTCCAAGCGGAGCCTTAAATCATCATGGGAACCATCCCCTTTCATGCACCAGATATTTCGACTTACTTTTACAAGCTATTGTGAGCCAAACAGGTCAAGCTGGCTCTTTACAAAGATATTGTATCAATGGCACGAAAGGATTGCCTCAACCGATATGTCTAATTTGAAATTAGCGCTGGACATATATGTCTAATTTGAAGATAAAGATTTGACAGTCACGAAAAATGGCAACAAAAAAGAGCCATACCAAGAAATTGCTTCTAAGTGTGGCTCACGCAGTTTGTGTGGTATGCTGCTGACAAAATAGCAACATTTTCATATATTCTCTTACTTTCTCCTTGTTTTCGCTATCAAGCTGGGATAGCAATTCATT
Source organism: Faecalibacterium sp. An192 (assembly GCF_002160175.1). NCBI lineage: Bacteria > Bacillati > Bacillota > Clostridia > Eubacteriales > Oscillospiraceae > Faecalibacterium > Faecalibacterium sp. An192. The sequence continues at coordinate 860 of NZ_NFKB01000019.1, read as the reverse complement.
GAAATCGTCATCTGATAGATGCTGTAATGTCGGTGGCTGATATGCGCATGGTGGATCTAGCGAACCGCTGCAAGCGTTGCCTAGCCTATGTATGAGCCGTTCCGGCATCAATTGCTCTGGGGTTACCTTTAGCGCCTCCGCTATGTCGTACATTGTCTGGATACCCATTTCGACAATGCCCCGCTCATAGCGGGAGATAACGGTATTTGTACAGGTGCCGCCAACCTTTTCAGCCAGTTGTTCTTGTGTCAGACCGGCTTGTTTCCGCAGTTTCTTCATCTTTTTTCCTGTCTCTTCCAGATCAGGATTCTTTGTCTGTTTCAAATACCGTCACCTCCTTCCCGCCCTTGGAGGCTTTTCCAATAAACAAAAAGAGTCAAAACAAATAGGTAGTTTCTGCATTCATTTCTTTCTGCAACGAAACTTCTATAAGCCTTGGCTCTAAAATGATGTATAATGTTCATCAAAAAAGCAAAGGTTACACTAAAATAGGCATAATTCTACCATTGGTCGAAATACTCCAAAAATGCTTACATTCGCCCCAACAATAAAATCAAATACCGTACTCTATGTAACGATTGCTAGTATAAATTCTATTCTGTATTTTCTATTTTTTTAACTGTTTGTTCGGTTTCACTTCCCGTCTTGTAAATTTATCGCGTTTTACATGTGTGCATAACTGGTAAAATCTGATATAGCGAATGTGTCCTTCACATCATATTGAGGATGTGTGTATTTTTTATTATATCATATGCAAAAATCGGACGCTGAGCGACACCTGCACGGAGTTTTAGCGACACTTTCACGCTGTAAAGCGACATCTCAGGGAAATTCCTCTATAATGGTTACGCGCACCATCT
>NZ_NFKB01000018.1:0-54917 GCF_002160175.1 Faecalibacterium sp. An192 | reverse complement strand
ACTTGGACCTTGCTTTATACCAGGCGTTTGCTGCCGTTACTTCTTCGGACTGTCGTAACTGGTTTGCTTGTGCCGGTTATTGTTGATATTTTATGGGGTTGCTCTAGGCTACAGCAGTAAAACTCTTTGGACCAGTTTTGGAGATGTGGAAGTTTAGGTGTCTCGGGATCGAAAGGGGGAATTTGAACCCCAGGTGCTAAAAAGAACCAGACCAGCATAAGCCTGAATATCTATACGGCATTTCTGTCTCAGACAGCACCATAAACCGGATTACAGATAAGATTCTTCCCATCGCCAAAGGGTGGCAGCAGCCGCTGGAGTCCATCTATACAGTGATCTTTCTGGACGCCATCTGCTACCATATTCGCAGTGAAGGCCAGATTGTGAAGATGGCCGTCTACATTACCATTGGGGTCGATCTGGACGGAAGAAAAGATGTTCTGGGAATGTGGAGCGGAGAAAATGAGAGCGCCAAGTTCTGAGCAGCTATACTGAACGACTTAAAAACGGCGGTATAGAGTGCGTTTTTGCTGACTGCACAGATAACTTCATGGGATTTGACACAGCCATCCATGCAAGATTCTCTCAGACCGAGATCCAGAACTGTATCATCCACCAGGCCGTTGTGGATGAGCAGGTCGCGACGTCTTTGGGGAGCGCTGAGACAAGAAATACCCGAAAATCTCCCAGTCCTGAAGAGACAACTGGGCAAATCTGAGTACCTACTTCAAGTATTCCCAGGAGGTCCGGCGGCTGATCTACCATGAATAACATTGAGGGCTTTAATCGCCAGCTGTGCAAGGTAACCAAGTCCGTATTCCCCACCGATGACAGCCTGCTCAAAATGCTGCATCTGGCCATGATGGACATTACCAAAAAGAGGGCCGGACGGCGGCAGGACTGGAGTACGATCCACGCACAGATGGCGATCTACTTTGCCGAATGGATGCCCGAGTAACACCGCTGTGTCTGGATGTCAAGGATGAAATGAACGGCATTGCCGCCCTGGACGTCCATCCCCATTGGCGTTATGTTTTAGACACGGGCGGCAGATGGCCTGGCGCAGATGCAGGCCTTTGTGTTTCTATCCACGCCCTCCGCGAGGAGGGCGACCCGCCGTCTGAATATCAATAACAAGGGTATCAACCAATTTCTATCCACGCCCTCTGCGAGGAGGGTGACCCTTCGGCAGCCATGAGCAGAGTCAGATGGGCCAATTTCTATCCACGCCCTCCGCGAGGAGGGCGACCTGCCTTCAAGCAGCGCACCCGGGCCGCCGAGTGATTTCTATCCACGCCCTCCGCGAGGAGGGCGACGCGGCCCGCGCCCGCAGCGCCCAGCACACCCGGATTTCTATCCACGCCCTCCGCGAGGAGGGCGACCCGCCTTTTCCGCTGCGCTCAGCAGCGGCCCCATATTTCTATCCACGCCCTCCGCGAGGAGGGCGACGATTGCGGGCGTAGCCCTTGCGGAAATCCTTCACCATTTCTATCCACGCCCTCCGCGAGGAGGGCGACTGGAGCGGATGCAAAATCAGGTCCGCAAAATCCAATTTCTATCCACGCCCTCCGCGAGGAGGGCGACTTCGAGAGCGGGCTCTTTTTTTGTGCCAATCTCCCATTTCTATCCACGCCCTCCGCGAGGAGGGCGACCGGCCGGCCTGCGTGCGCCTATTCGCGGCGGCAACCTATTTCTATCCACGCCCTCCGCGAGGAGGGCGACGGAAACCATGTTTATGGGAGGCATGTTCTAATGATTTCTATCCACGCCCTCCGCGAGGAGGGCGACTCAGGCCCTGGAGCTTGATAGACGTTCCAGGGCGATTTCTATCCACGCCCTCCGCGAGGAGGGCGACCGGTTGAGAGGCGAAAACCCGACCCCGGCCACAGAGATTTCTATCCACGCCCTCCGTGAGGAGGGCGACGAGCTTATCCAGTACGAAGAAGCACAGGCCCGTTTATTTCTATCCACGCCCTCCGTGAGGAGGGCGACTCCAGATATGCGTGTAAGCAGTATGCGCCTGCAAAAATTTCTATCCACGCCCTCCGTGAGGAGGGCGACGAGCGCGGGGCGCTGGCATCAGCCTGCGGCTGATATTTCTATCCACGCCCTCCGTGAGGAGGGCGACCCCCCACCTATGCGGACATGGCGTCCGCCATCAAATTTCTATCCACGCCCTCCGTGAGGAGGGCGACACCGGCACCTTTGTGGCCGCCTAAAATCAAAAGGAATTTCTATCCACGCCCTCCGTGAGGAGGGCGACGACCGCCCGCAAGACCTTGTATTTCTTGTGCCGGTATTTCTATCCACGCCCTCCGTGAGGAGGGCGACTCGCCAACGGCAAGAGCCAAGCTGTCATGGATCAATTTCTATCCACGCCCTCCGTGAGGAGGGCGACGCAGCGGGGCGCCGTGGTGGAGGACTTCCAGCAATTTCTATCCACGCCCTCCGTGAGGAGGGCGACCTGCCCTTAGTAAGGCTTGGATGTGTGGCATCTCTAGATTTCTATCCACGCCCTCCGTGAGGAGGGCGACTTACCCCCGCGGCCATGATCGGCGACGAACACATATTTCTATCCACGCCCTCCGTGAGGAGGGCGACCCAGCAGGATGGCCAGGATATCGATGCAGTTGCGATTTCTATCCACGCCCTCCGTGAGGAGGGCGACCCGACGGCGGCGTCTGGAAACTGGAAGCCAAAAAATTTCTATCCACGCCCTCCGTGAGGAGGGCGACAGCAAATGTGACGGTCAAATGAGAATATAACCGCTGACATTTGTTCACAAAGATAAGGCTGACAAAAAAGACATCTGTATTTTATGCAGCCTGCAATGAATGAAGGAGACAATTTTATATTTTTACCATCCAGGAACAGTCAGAATCCGGTGCGAGGAAAGCGTGAAAGTTCTGCGGACTTCCGGCTCGCACAGAGGCGGCTGAAAGCAATCCCGTCCTTTACACTAAAAGGATTCCGTCCTGGGGCCATTGGGGCGTAAGTCCGATCTGCTCCACCTTGGATGCATAGTGATTGCCAAGACAGTAAAAACGGAGACTATCCGTTTCCGGATCAATCAGTGCAGCCAGTTCGGCTTTGAACAGAGCGTATTGCGCCGCATCCAGCATACATTCAAAAACGGAGTTTTGAACCCGCTGACCATAATTGACACAAGCTTTGGCCACGTTGCGCAGACGGCGCCGGCCGGCGGCCGTCTCGGTGTTCACATCATAGGTGACAAGAACCAACATAAAACCACCCGTTTATTTCCAAAAGAAAGGAGGATACCGATCCAGATCTCCGCGCAGAGTGCGGGCCAGCAGAAGGGCCTGAACATAAGGGACAAGCCCCCAGGGAATCTTTTCACCAAGAAAAGGATGCTGGATGGTTTGCTGTCTGCGCTGCTGCCAGGCAGTCAGAAAGGCGCGCCGCCCTTCGTCGGTCAGAAGAATGGCTCCGCTCTCCTGGCGAATGCAGTGTTTGGAGAGGATGGTTTTCTGATGGATGCAGGTCAGAACAAAGCGGTCTGCAAAGGCGGTGCGCAACTCTTCCATCAGATCAAGGGCCAGGCTGGTGCGCCCGGGGAGAGGGGTATGCAGAAAGCCGACATAGGGGTCCAGACCGACGCCTTCCAGTGCAGCGGCGCAGTCCCAGGCCAGCAGGGTATAGGCGAAGGAAAGAAGTGCGTTGACGGGATCGAGAGGCGGCCGCCGGCTGCGGCGGACAAATGCAAAGTCTTTTTTCTGCTGCAGAATCAGATGATCCAGAACGCCAAAATACAGCTGGGCAGCTTCTCCTTCGATGCCGCGAAGTTCCTCTGTGGTCATGGCATCCTCGATTTTGGGCAAGGCAGCAGCCAGCTGGGCCGAGACCGTCTTGAGGGTTTCCACAGGAACGCGCTGCGGATGATCGCGGGTGGCACGTTCCAGGACCCAGCGGGCGTTATACACTTTCCCCAGGAGAAATCCTTTGGCGTACCGACAACAGACGCCGGGGTCATCGGCAGTGCGAAATTGCTGCTGGCGAAGCAATACGTTGCCTCGGGTCTGGCCGACCGAGCGGGCCAAAAACTGCCCGCGGGGTGTAAAAAAGGCCAAATCTACGTTCCGCTGCGCACAGGCGCCCATCAGGGCAGGAGAAGCGCCCGGATAGGAAAAACAGAGGATGCCCTCCAGAGTGTGCAGCGGGAAACGGGCCGTTTCGGTTTGGTCCTGTTTGATGACAACGTTTTCGCCGTCCAGGGTCAGATAGCTGCTTTCGGTCAGGACAAACAGGGTATTCAGCAGCTTTCGCATGGTATTTCTCCTTCGGATTCCAGCAGGTAGGTGCGAACGTACCCGGCAGCATCGGCGCGGCGGCATAGGACAGGCAGACAAAGCTCTTTCAAAGAACAGGCGTTGCAGTGCTTTCCGGGTTTCACCTTGGGCGTATAACCTCGGGCAAAGAGACGGGACATTTCCTCCGCCATGGACTGGGCCTTCTGGCGAAGCTCCGGCGTAAGTTCCACGGTTTCTCGCCGCCGGGTCTCGGCATAGAAAAGGAACGCCTGCGGGATGGTGCAGACCAGCATTTCTTCCAGCGCCATTGCCTGGGCGCAGAGTTGGAGACGATCCGCATCGTTGATTTTCGGGGAGCCATGTTTATACTCCACCGGTACAGGAAGCCAAAGGCCCGGGTATCCTTCCAGTGCAATGCCTTCAGGGTCGGCGTGAAATTCCACCACGTCACAGGTGCCAGTCATTTTCAAGCGGTGGCTGACAACACGCATCCCCCGCACCACCAGGAGATTTCCACGCTTTTCATGGAAGGTTTCGTCGTGGCAGCGCTGATGCAGTAGCTGCCCTTCGGTGGTCTGGAGGTTTTCGGCCCACTGCTGCTCCAGGTGAATCAAAGCCCACTGACGCCGGCAAAAGGAAAAGTGCTGGATGCCGGACATCATCAGATAACCGTCGGTGTCCATCAGGACAGTCTCTCACAGGTGACGCCGGCAGGCAGCTGCTGGTCCACCGTCACCACATAGTCGCTGTACTTGCGGGGGACCGTCACGCCGGCGGCGTGGTCCACATGAACTGCGTCAAACAGTTTGTAGGCGGGGGCGTTGCCCAGCTCACTGTCGTGCTTGAAGACGATCAGTTCCCGCACCGCCATCTTGCCGCGGGCGGCGCTGTGGTCATTTTCAAACATATTCAGGATGGCCTGCCACAGAAGCTGCAGGTCTTCCTCCGAAAAACCGGTGACCTTGCGGGCCAGATTGGCAGAGACATACCCTTCGGCCCGGTACAAGCCATAGGGGACAATGTACTTGCGGCCCATTTCGGTGCCTTTTTTCTCGGCATCGGCCTCGGTAGTGATGGCCACCCGGGTGATGGTGATTTCCTGGGGCAGGATGGGGTCCACGCTGCGGGCAAAGCTCAGCTGAACGGGTCCCCGGACCTGGCCGCAGTTCAAAGCGCCTTTGACAAAGGTGGTCATCACCGCGCCGAAGGTGCGGATGTCATAGAAGTTGTGGCACATGAAGTCACGGATTTTGACGTCCAGGGTGGGGTCGTCCTTTTTGGCTGCCTTCAGGTCCTTGTCAACCCCCAGATAGGACAGGGCTTCGGCGTCGCTGCGCTGGAGGGGAACCTGGTCCTTGATGTAGATTCGGTAGCCCTCGGCGTCCTCTTTGGCCGTTTCCACATAATTGCGGATTTTCCGCTTCAGGCATACGTCGGTCACCAGGCCATAGCCGGTTTCCGGGTCCACCCGGGGCATATTGCCGGAATCGGGGTCGCCGTTGGGGTTGCCATTTTCGACATCAAACAGAATGACGAAATCATAGCGGTTCTTGATGGGCTCGGACATGGTTACTTCTCCTCCTTCTTGGTGTAGCGCTTCTGGGTTTCGTGATAATATCCGATCTGGAATGCACTCTGTTCCGGCAGCGTCATCCGGGCGGGCAGGGTCTCGGTGATACGGCTGCTCAGTTCGGTGATCTGTTTGTCATAATAGGTGGCAATGCCGCCGTCCAGCTTATTCAGGTGCTTTTGAGCCAGATTGATGAGAGTAGGAAAGACCAGAGCCGGGGTGGCAGATGCCGAATTGAAATAGCGGTTTTTGATGGTGGTGTTGATCCCCGGATTGGCGCGCTGCTGCACAGCTTCCAGGACCGAAAACAGACGCCCCAACACATAGGGTAGATAGGTGCTTTGTTCGTTCAATTCCATGGTCATAACCTCCTTGAGCTGTTGATTGCTGGAATTGCGCAGATAGTAGGCTTTGAGGATAGCGGCCTGTCCCCAGCTGATATCCTGCTGGGCGCGGATGCGGAGCTGGACGCCGTCCAGCAGGGTGGCGGGGTAAGGGGCATTGTTCAGAATGGCCAGCAGCAGATCGCCGGCCAGACGGGGGCTGGGTTCGGGGCGCTTGGACCCGGCGGGCACTTTGCGCACCGTTTCCAGCACCATGCGCCAGACCGTGAGAGACGAAGTCTGGTCATAGGAGGGACGGACGATCCGCAGACGGTTATAATGAGCGTCCAGATTTCGGGCCAGCTGCCCGAAGCTGTTCTGCCAGAAAAAGCGGACCGACAAACGGGCAGCATTGGGGGCAAGGCCCAGAACATAAAACCGGGTATTGGGGTCCAACCGGCTTTCCTCCCAGTCAATGGCATGACCGCTGGCCAACTGCTTCAGGGCGTTCAGAAGATCGTTTTCCTGGTAGGCAGGGGCATCGGAGCCCATGCCGCCGAACAGGGCGGCCATGGCGCAGTCTTGATAGGCGTTGCCAGCTCCCTCGGCCCACAGTACAATCGTGGTGTCTCCCACCCGGCAGACGTGGTTGCGGTCGGCCAGCAGGGTGTTCAGGGCTGTTGTATAGGCAAAAGCGGCATATTCGCTGGTGGGAGCATTGGCTCCCTGCTCGTGGTCATAGGAACAGAAGGCGGAGGCGTTGAAGGACACCAGTGAAGCGCCGCTGCTCTGGGCGCCAGCCACCCCCTTGATGCTGGGATGAAGCTGGGCCAGGGGGCCGCGGCGGCCGGTGACCAGACAGAGAATATCCGGTTCGCCGGCGTCGTCTCCGCCGTCATAGTGGCGCTGCCACGCCTCACAGATGACGGGGTCCTCCGCAGCCGGGCGGTCCTGATACCAGAAGGTTAGATTGCCGCCCTTCATCAGGTCCTCCCAGTCTTCCAGCAGGACGGGACAGTCTGCGGCCCGGGCGGGGTCCCAGTTCTCAAAAAAGCGTACAATGGCCCGGGCAGCAGGGGAATCTGCGTCCCGCAGGAGACTTAGATGCAGTTCCTTGGCGGCTGCAAAACATTGGGCGGTTCGCTGGGGTTTGCCCTTGTTGTCTGCGCCCAGCAGATAGCCGCTGTTGTCCCAGAGAAAATTGGGCGCCACCCCTGAAGAACGCTTGACAGGGGCGGGGAGGGAATATTCCTGCGGGGCAAGAACCATCTTTTTGCCCCGGGAGACTTCCTGCTGCAGGTGCAGCAGCTGCACCAGATGGCCGTCGTCGTCCAGCAGCAATCCGTAGGAAATTTTGGAGAGGTTCCAGCCGGGCCGGGCAATGGTGCCAAGGTTCAGCAAATCCTCATAATAGTGGGTAAGTGCCTGCAGGATCATCGGAGCACCTCGCAATCCCGAACGTTCAGAACGCCGTTGTCCAGTTTGGCGCGGAAATAGGTGGGGGTAATGTGCTGGGGATCAGAATAGTCGAAATCATACAGCATCAGGCCCAGATCCCGGGTTTCCGGGATGGTGGGAATGGGACCGCCCGGCCAGCGCCGGAAGGATGCGGAAAACTCCCTGCACCCCAGATACGGGGTGTTGAAGCACTGGCCCCGCTCCATCCGGCGGGTGACAATATCCTGAAATTTGCCGGGATTGTCGGACAGAGAGGCCTTGTCGGTCATATCAAAATGGGCCTCTATGACATAGTGGACATCCTGCAGCAGCAGGGAGGAACGCTGTACGATTTCCTGGGGCGTGGCCAGGTATAAATCCTGTTTGCCGCCCTGGGCTGCCTGGCGCACATTGCGGGCCGAAATTTTGCTCATGACCTCGTTGCGCCGGATGCTGACAAAGCGGATGGGATTCATCACATAAATGCGGTCAATGTGCCACCGCAGACCAGGATGATAATAGATGGCTTCCACCATCCCGCGGGCCGCCGAAGGGGTGGGCACGTCATACGAAGCTCGCTCCACCTTCAGTTCGGGCCTGCTGAACAGGGCGTAAGGCCCCCAGACTTCCAGTTGGATCACTGCGATAACTCCTTTCTTCAATTAAATGTAATTTAAAATTGATTGCGATATGATTCTATACCCGATCCCCAAAACTGTCAAGACAAACCGGCAGATTTGTTGCATCGTCCAAATCAACCGCATGTAAATTGTGAAATTTGAGGGGTGAATTTGCCTTCAGCCCCATGATTCGATATAATAAAGGCGTCAGCAACTGCTGTGGATAGAAAAAATTAGATGTACTTTGTAGGAAAGCGGCGGCAAGGAAGGATCTTGCCGCCCTTTTCTTATGCCATCATCCAAAAAGAGCTTTTCCGGTCTCCGCCTGCAGGGCAAGGCCGGTATCGCGGCTGTAGAGAGAAAGATCCGTCAGGACATAGCTGTCACCGTCCAGCGGCGTTGCGGTGCCTGCATCCAGCAGGTTTTTCAGGTGGTCCGGGTAAATGTTGACGGCATACTGTCCCAGCTTCCGATAGAGAGAGCGGCTGGCATACCCGGCCCGCAGCTGGTCGATTAGGCTTTGGCCCTGATCTACGGGGATGTAGAGGGTGACGGTAGACTTATCAATCAAATGAAAATGTTCCGCCACCCAGGCAAAGGGAAGCATACAGCCCTGGATTCCCTTGCAGAACGCGTCCAGCACACCTTGGGCATCCAGAGAGGCATTGCCTTTCAAGGTTCGGTAAAAGGTGAAGTAAGCCTCAATAGCCTGGGGACTGGCGGGGTCGGAACACTGCCTCAGGACATTGTGGGCGGCGTCTGCGCAGGCCTGTATGGAAGAAAGGGGCCGTACCCCTTCCAGACGGAACACCGAGACCAGACTGTCCGCCGCATCCCGTTTACCCTCCCGGTTGCAGCGTCCGGCGGTCTGCAAGATGGAGTCGAGACCGGCTTCCTCCCGCCAGGCGGTGGGGAAGTCTACATCCACACCGGCTTCAATCAGGGATGTAGAGATCACCCGGCAGGGAAGCCCCTCCTGCAGGCGGGAACGAATCTGGTGCAGCAGGCGTTTGCGATCAACTGGGCAGAGCAGAGTGGTCAGGCAGAAGCGGCCTTCCGGTGCCACCAGGGCGCCCAGTTCCGGAACGGTGGCCCGGCGGTTGACCACACAGAGGGTCTGGGGCTGGGCGTTCAGCCGGGCGGCCAGGTCTTCCAGGGAGAGAGTGCCGGCCTGACAGAGGGTGGTCCGGCAGAAAAAGCTGTAGAGCGCCTGGGTGTCAGGACAGATTTCCCGGATGGAAAGATGGGGCGCCAGCTCTGCGAACAGAGGCTGGAGGGCTGGCTGGGTGGCGGTGCAGAGCACCGCTGTCACCCGGTAATACTGAACCAGCTGCCCAATGGCCTCCACACAGGGCCGCAGATAGGAAACCGGCAGGGTCTGGGCCTCATCAAAGATGACCACGCTATTGGCGATGTTGTGAAGTTTGCGGCAGCGGGAGGAACGGTTCCCGTAGAGAGATTCAAAGAATTGCACCGACGTGGTGACGATGACCGGAGCGTCCCAGTTTTCAGCGGCCAGAGCTTTCCGGTAAAAGGAAGGATCGGTCTGGTCTCCATTCACCTGGTAGTCTGCGCCGGAGTGATGCTCGATGACGTTTTCTTCTCCCAGAACTTTCCGGAAAATTTCGGCGGTCTGGTCGATGATGGAGGTATAGGGGATCACATAAATCACCCGGTCCTTGTGGGCGGCCTGGGCATGGGCCAGGGCGAAAGCCAGAGAAGAAATTGTTTTGCCGCCCCCGGTGGGAACCGTGAGGGTGTAGAGTCCGCTGGTTCCGGTTTGTCCGGCGTGGAGACATTGCTCCAGAATTTCACAGCGCTTTTGATTGAGGGGTGTGGTGGGATTCTGCCAGGGGGCAATGTACTGCTGCAGGCGGTGGAACAGAACCGGAATGGAATCGTATCCGCCCCGGGGGGCGGCGCGGCCCTGCATAAAGGTTTCGGTGTCCAGAAAATCTGCGTCCACCAGGCAGGAGTACAGCATCCGAATGTAAAAGGCTTCGCTCAGATTATCCATCGGGATCTGGGGCGGCCGCCGGGCCGAAGGCAGAGCAGGCTGTTCGGTGTGCCAGGCATCGCAGGAGGGGATGGTTCGCTTCATCCGTGCACATAAGGTGCTGCCTTCCGGGCTGTCTGTGGCAGCACCCCCGTCCGGCAGACCAGCGTGGTGTCCGGCCACCGCAAAAGCAGCCTCCAGCTGCCGCTGGGCAAAAGCTTCCTTTGCTCCGGCGGTGGAATGGTCAACGGTGACTGCCTGGCCCTGGAGCCGCTTTTGGAAGGCTTCGCTGTATTTGCCGATGTCGTGGAGCAGACCGGCCAGCCGGGCCTGTTCCTCTGCCCCGAAGGCGGATCCGAAGTCCTGGGCCAGGGCAGCTGTGCCCTGCAGATGTTCCAGGATGGTCTGGGCGCGGGCTTTGTCCTCGGTTTGGTGGGCGAGAAAGTGGGTCTGGGTCCGGGCTGGTTCCATGCAGATACATCCTTTCTAACCAGAATCGAGCATTCTTTTTTGTTTTTATGATAGCACAGATAAAATACGATAGAAAGGACTTATACAGCATTTTCAGAGAAAAGGTTCCGCGTTTTCCTTTTACAGATGGATCTGTAAAATAGGTTGATTACGCATTGACCTGGAGCGTGAATTGTCAAAATGCACAAAAATGCATCACTTGTTTTGAGCTATATGTGAGCAAAGCTCTTCGTTTTCCACAATGAAGCGCAAGATAGTTTGAATTCTTTTTTATTTTTGCAAGATACTCGGATGACGCATCCGTGGCTAAATGGTACAATAAGCACGTAAATCATGCATGATATCGAAGGTTCTGATGAAAACTGACGCGCAATAGTCCAGCGCACAGCTTTCAAAAAATGGGAAGAAAGGAAAATCCATGACCATTCAAAAGAAAATCGGCGCGGCTGTCTGTGCGGCTGCCCTGTTGGTGGCAGCCGGCACCTTTGTCCAGGTGTACAGCTCCAACAACTCCTCCGCGGCCGAGATCCGTCTGGCCCACAACCAGCAGGAAGGCTCCGAAATTGCGGATTCCATCGCCCTGTTTGCGGACTTTGTGGCGCAGACCGATACCGACATGGAGGTAAAGATCTACCCCTCGGGTGTGCTGGGCACCGAGAACGAGGAAATCGAGATGGTCCAGGCCGGCATCCTGGACATGGCCAAGGTCAGCTCCAACACCCTGGAGCAGTTTGATGACCGCTATGCCATCTTTGCCATCCCCTATCTGTTTGTGGATCAGGATCACTACTACACCGCCATGGAGGAGAGCCAGGCCGTCAAGGATTTGTTCACCTCCACAGCGGACCAGGGCTTCATCGCCATCGGCTACTACGCCAACGGTTCCCGCAACTTCTATCTGAAAGAAGATGTGGCCGTCACCGACCCGTCGGTGCTGGCCGGCAAAAAGATCCGGTCCATGGTCAGCTCCACCTCCATGGAGATGATCGAGGCCATGGGCGGCTCGGCTGTTCCCATGTCCTCCAGCGAGACTTATACCGCCCTGCAGCAGGGCATGGTGGACGGCGCGGAGAACACCGAGCTGGCCCTCACCGTCAACGGCCACGAGGACCTGGTCAAATCCTACACCTACACCGAGCACCAGTACTCCCCCGATATCTACATCATCAGCACCGACACCTGGAACAGTCTGACCCAGGAACAGCAGACCGCCCTGGTGGAAAGCCTGGAAAAGACCAATGAAAACTTCAAGAGCCTGTACAGCGACATGATGGCCGACGCCATTGCAGAGGCCCAGGAGCATGGGGTCCATATCTACTACGATATCGACAAGACCGCTTTCATTGAGGCGGTGCAGCCCATCCATCAGGAATACTGCGCCCGCGGCGATGAATACCGCGCCCTGTACGAGGACATTCAGAATTACGCCGACTGAGCGAGGAGGAAAGCGCAATGAAACGTTTAACCGCGCTTCTGGATAAAATCCTGGAAGTGATCCTGTCCATCATGGTGGTCCTGATGGTGTTCGGGTGCGTGTATCAGATCTTCACCCGTTTTGTTTTGCAGAATCCCAGCGACTGGACCGAGGAATTTGTCAAATACGTCCTGATCTGGACCACCATGCTGGGCGTCCCCTACGCCTATGGCCGGGACAAGCACATCTCCATCGGCTTTGTTACCGGCACCTTTACCCCCAAGGGCCTGGCCATGGACAAAATCTTCAATGATATTCTGATTCTTCTCATCAGTGTGGTCATCATGATTGCCGGCGGCATCATGGTTACTTCCAACGCGGCAGGCCAGGTGTCGGCCGCCCTTCAGATCCCCATGCAGGTGTATTACAGCGGCGTGCCGGTTTCGGGCGTGCTGATGGTGCTCTACAGCATTCCCCGCCTGATGGACCATGCCGCCGAACTGAAAAACAGCTGTGAGGAGGTCAAATAAATGGAGATTTCAGCCGCGATCGTATTGATTATCCTGTTCGCCTTCCTGCTCATCATGGGGACGCCGGTGTCTTTCAGCATCATCACTTCCGCCGCCGTCACCATCACTATGTTCCTTTCCCCCAAGTTTGCCATGTTCATTGCCGCCCAGAAGCTCACCACCGGCATCGACAGCTTCAGCCTGCTGGCGGTTCCCTTCTTCATCCTGGCCGGCAACCTGATGGGCAGCGGCGGCCTGGCGCAGCGCCTGGTGAACCTGGCCATGCTGGTGCTGGGCAAGGTGCCCGGCTCCCTGGCCCTGACCAACATTGCAGGCAACGCCATGTTCGGCTCCCTGTCCGGCTCGGGCATTGCCGCCGCTTCCGCCATGGGCAGCGTCCTGAACGGACCCGAAAAGGACGCCGGCTATGAGGAGGAATTCTCCGCCGCCACCAACATCGCCACTGCTCCTGTGGGCCAGCTGATCCCGCCCACCAACGCCTTTATCATCTACTCGGCCGCCTGCGGCGGCGTCTCGGTGGCCACTCTGTTCATTGCCGGCTGGATTCCCGGCCTGCTGTGGGCCGGCCTGTGCATGGTGGTGGCCTTCTGCTTCGCCAAAAAGAACGGCTATGTGGTCCGCAACGCACAGAAACTCACCGCTTCCCAGGTCCTCAAGACCATCTGGGACGCCGTGCCCAGCCTCCTTATGATTCTCATCATCATCGGCGGCATTCTGGGCGGCGTGTTCTCTCCCACTGAGGCCAGCGGCATCGCCGTGGTCTATGCCTTCCTGCTGTCGGTCCTGATCTACCGCAGCATCAAGCTGTCCGAAATCAAGGACATCCTGGTCAATACCGCCACCATGACCACCATCGTCATGCTGGTCATCGGCGCATCCTCGGTGCTCTCCTTCGTTCTGTCCTTCACCGGCCTGCCCCAGGCCATCAGCAATGCCCTGCTGTCGGTCACCGACAACAAGTACATTCTGCTCCTCATCATCAACCTGATCCTTCTGGTCGTGGGCACCTTCATGGATATGGCCCCCGCCCTGCTGATCTTCACCCCCATCTTCCTGCCGGTCATCAACAGCATCGGCATGGACCCCGTCCAGTTTGGCGTCATGATGGTCATGAACCTGGCCATCGGCACCATCACCCCGCCGGTGGGCAGCGTCCTGTTTGTGGGCTGCAGCGTGGCCAACCTCAAGGTGGAAAAGGTGGTCCCCCGCCTGATCCCCTACTTTGGAGCCATTGTGATCGGCCTGCTGCTGGTGACCTTCATCCCCGCTTTGAGCCTTGGCTTGCCGGGCCTGTTCGGTATGCTATAATAGCTGAAAAAACAGCTGTTTGACAGAAAGGGCTGCCCCGGTGCAGCCAGGAGCCCCTGCCCGGCTCAGGAAGGAGACCCCATGGAAGAAACCGGCTTTGTTGCGTATGGCGCCTCGGTGAACGGCATCTCTCTGGAGCATGTGAACCGCCGCCGCGAACACAACATGAGCGTCCGCCATTTTCACGATGAATACGAGATTTTTTACATCATGGACGGCTACCGGCAGTTCTTTTTCAACAACCGCTCTTTTCTGGCCGGCAAAGGGGACCTGGTCCTCATTGACAGCGACATGATTCATATGACCCGCTGTCCCGACCACTGTGAGCCGGGGTATGAGCGGATGATTTTGTACATCACCAGCCAGAAGATGGCCCAGATGGACGCCAAGTTCCCGGATCTGAACTTTGCCGCCTTTTTCCGCAAAAATCCGGGCATCTACCACCTGAACCCGCGGCAGCAGGAATTCTTTCTGCAGATGTGCGGGCGTTTTCAGGAAGAAGAAACCCGCCGCGCCTTTGGCTACGCCCAGGCCATCGAGGCCAACACTGTGCTGCTGCTCCTGAGCCTGGTGCGGGAGCTGACCGCCGGGGAATCCATCCTGCCCCTGTACCAGGATGAAAAGTACAAATGCGTGTACCAGCTGGCGGACTATCTCACCCAGCACTACGCCGAGCAGCATTCTCTGGACCAGCTGGCGGCGCAGTTTTACCTCAGCAAGTTTTATATGTGCCGCCTGTTCCGCAGGGTGATTGGATATTCGGTCAGCGAATACCAGACCATTCTGCGGATACAGAAGGCCCGGGAATACCTGGAAAAAACCAAATGGAGCGTCTCAACCATTGCGGAGCGGGTGGGCTACAACAGCCTGACCCACTTTGAGCGGGAGTTCAAGCGCTATATGACCGTTTCCCCGCTGCGATACCGTGGAACCCTGCACACCGTGACCGCTTTTGATGTTTCCACCGACTTTATGCAGCCGGCCGACAATCTTACAAGGGAGGAAAGGGAGTCAACTCCTGACACAGAGCTATGAAAATCAATGAAAAGGAATTACGGGAAAAGCTGGATCTGGTGATTCAGAAACTGATGCACCTGGGCGGCCCTGAGAATGAGGACAGCCTGAAAGAGGGCGGCGAAGCCATCGGCTTTTTCAAGCGGGACTTCGGCATCCAGGAATGGGACTGGCCCCAGGGGGTAGGCCTGTATGGCCTGCTGAAGGTGATGCAGTGCGACCACTGCCAGGAGTACCGGGAGTTTCTGGACGACTGGTTCCGCCAGAACCTGGCCCTGGGCCTGCCCAGCCGCAACATCAACACCACCACCCCGCTGCTGACCCTGGTGGAGCTGAACGAGCTGTGCCATAACGATGAATACGAGGCCCTGTGCAAGGATTGGGCCCACTGGCTGATGCACTGCCTGCCCCGGACCCAGGAAAACGGCTTTCAGCATGTGACCAGCGCCAACGGCGACCGGCTGGGGGTGCGGCTCAACGAGAACGAGCTGTGGATTGATACCCTGTTCATGACGGTGCTGTTCCTCAACCGGATGGGCCTGAAGTACAACCGGCAGGAATGGATTGACGAGGCCATGCATCAGGTTCTGATCCACATCAAGTACCTCTATGACACCCACACCGGGCTGTTCTACCACGGCTGGAGCTTTAACCGGATGGACAATTTCGGCGGCGTGTTCTGGTGCCGCGGCAACAGCTGGTTTACCCTGGGGATTCTGGACTACATCGATATGTTCAAGGGCACTCTAAACGCCGGGGTCAAGACCTTCATTCTGGACACCTATAAGGCCCAGGTGGCTGCCCTGAAGCGTTTGCAGGCCCCCAGCGGACTGTGGCACACCGTTCTGGACGACCCCACCAGTTATGAGGAGGTATCCGGCAGCGCAGCCATCACCTGCGGCATCCTCAAGGGGATTCGTCTGGGGATTCTGGACGACTCCTATCTGGACTGCGCCCAGCGCGCCATCCAGGCTCTGCTGCGGAACATCGACACCGACGGCACCGTGCTGAACGTCTCCGGCGGCACCGGCATGGGAATGAACGCGGACCACTATAAAAACATTCTCATTGCCCCCATGGCTTATGGTCAGTCCCTGACCATTCTGGCCCTGGCCGAGGCGCTGCAGCATCTGTAACCCGGGAGGTCCGCCATGAAACTTGGTTGCCGCGCCCACGATTATGGCCGCCACAGCCCCGGAGATCTGGCGGCCCTGCTGGCGGGCAGAGGGTACAATGCCTGCCAGCTGGCCCCGGTCAAGGGGCTGATGGGGGTGGAGAGCTACCGCCAGCTCACCCTGGATGACGCTTCCGCCATCGGAAAAGCCTTTCAGGATGCCGGTGTGGAGATCAGCGTCCTGGGCTGTTATATGGATCTGAGCAGCCCCGATTCCGCTGCCCGCCGCGCTGCTGTGGAAAATGTCATCCACTGCCTGAACCTCCAGAATGCCATGGGCGCCCGTTGCGTCGGCAGCGAGAGCAGCTATGAGCATCTGGACGCCGAAGAAAAGGCCCGGCGGTTTCCCCTTCTGGAGGACAGCGTCCTGCGGATCACCGAGGCCGCAGCCCGGTGCGGCGGTGTGTTCGCCATAGAACCGGTATTCTGGTACCCGCTGGACAGCATCCAGCGGACCCAGGCCCTTCTGGAACGGGTGGCCGACCCGCAGCATCTGGCCCTGATTCTGGACCCGGCCAACGTGCTCAAACGCCGGGATCAGCCCCATCAGGGAGAAATCTGGACCGCATGGCTGGAAGCGTTCGGACCCCGCATCCGGGCCATGCATATCAAGGACTTTGTCCTGGAGGGGGACACCTATTGTCCCCGGGGACTGGGTCAGGGCGTGATGGATTACACCGCCATTCATTCCTGGCTGGTTCGCTGCCGCCCTGACCTGCCTCTCCTGCGGGAGGAGGTCCAGCTTTCCCGGGATGCCGCGGATCTGGACTTTATGCGGCGGCTGGCGGAACCGTGACCTGTTTTGACAAAATCCAATCATTTGGGAGGTAAATAACCATGTCTGTCTGTACTGCAAAATCCTTTGACCTGACCGGCAAAGTGGCGCTGATCACCGGCGCATCCTACGGCATCGGCTTCGCCATCGCTACCGCCATGGCCAACTGCGGCGCCACCATCGTGTTCAACGACATCAAGCAGGAGCTGGTGGACAAGGGCGTGGCCGCCTACAAGGAGGCCGGCATCAACGCTCACGGCTACGTCTGCGACGTCACCAACGAGAACGCCGTCAACGAGATGGTGAAGAAGATCACCGAGGAAGTAGGCCACATCAACATTCTGGTGAACAACGCCGGCATCATCAAGCGCATTCCCATGTGCGACATGACCGCTGAGCAGTTCCGCCAGGTCATCGATGTGGACCTGAACGCTCCCTTCATCGTGTCCAAGGCTGTGATCCCCGACATGATCGCCCAGGGCGGCGGCAAGATCATCAACATCTGCTCCATGATGAGCGAGCTGGGCCGTGAGACCGTTTCGGCCTACGCAGCAGCCAAGGGCGGCCTGAAGATGCTGACCAAGAACATTGCCTCCGAGTACGGTGCTTACAACATCCAGTGCAACGGCATCGGACCCGGCTACATCGCCACTCCGCAGACCGCACCTCTGCGTGAGATCCAGCCCGACGGCAGCCGTCATCCCTTCGACCAGTTCATCATCGCCAAGACCCCGGCCGGCCGCTGGGGCGAGGCAGAGGACCTGGGCGGACCTGCTGTCTTCCTGGCTTCGGATGCTTCCAACTTCATCAACGGCCACATCCTGTATGTGGACGGCGGCATCCTGGCTTATATCGGCAAGCAGCCCCAGTAATAAGCCATTCTCTCCCATTCTGAAAAAGCACCGGGCTCTGGTTTTCGGGGCCCGGCCCTTTTTTCGCCCTTTGAAGAAAAACAGGGGCTGTTGCAAAACGAAAGTAGAGCGGCAGCCCCTTTTCCATAGACCTTTATGTTGAAAAGTCCGTTCAGAAGGGCTTTTTATGGAGATTGCGTTTAAAACCTCACGCCTTTCGAGAAAAATAGCACAGCAAAGCTGGACTTCTTCATAAGAGGAAGCCCGGCTTTTTGCGTTTTCAGAACCTTGAAAAATCTATTCTTTTTTTGAGAGAGAAAATATAAAGCCTTTTTACGGTAGAGAAATTCAAAAAACACCTGGAAAATGATTTGCTGCCCTATTTGAACCGTGATTCTGTTCTCATTTTGGATAATATGAAGTCTCATCACACCAAAGCTGCCAAGGATCTCCTGGATCAGGCGGAGGTTCATTACATCTATCTTCCGCCATCTAGTTCGGACTTGAACCCCATTGAAAAGCTCTGGTCAAAGAGAACGGTTCTTTTGAAAAATTCAATCAGAAAAATCCCGCAAAGCAGGAGCAACTCTGCATTTGCGGGATTTTTAGGAGAAGAAAAACGCAATAGAAGGGGAGGATAGAGGTGTTTACAGGCCGGCCTGTTCCAGCTGCTGGATGGCGGTGCACATCAGCAGGAAGGCCCCTACGCCGTGGAGGTCGTTCACTGAGCAGGGACGGCCGCAGTAGAATTCGTAGCTGCCGACGCCGGTGCCGACGCAGACCCCTCCGATCTGGAGGTCGTCGCCCTCCCAAGTCAGGCTGCGGATCACACCCTCATAGGCGGCGTGGGCTTTTTCAGCATAGGACGTGGGCAGCATACCCAACAGGACCGCTCGGGCCAGAGCGGCAGCAAATAGGCAGGTACAGGAGTTTTCCGGCCAGTTTTCGGGGCGGTCAGGCTTATTGACCACCTGGTACCAGCGGCCGTCGGGGCCCTGATAGCGGCAGATGGCTTCCAACAGCTCGGGCACAATGGCCTGCAGCTGGTCATAGCCGGGGTCAGAGGGGGACAGCTGTTCCAGATCATCCAGAATGGCCACCGGTACCCAGCCCAGGGAACGGCCCCAGAATTCAGGCGCCAGGCCGGTATCCGGATCACACCAGTCTGCCTGATGGGTTTCATCCCATGCATGGTACCACAGGCCGGTTTTCGGATCGCGGGTGTGTTCTTTCATCAGCAGAACATGGCGGATAACATCCTCCCGCAGATCGGGCCGGTTGTACCGGCGTCCATACTCAGCCAGGAAAGGCCCGATCATGTACAGGCCGTCCAGCCACATCTGGCCAGTATGCCGCACTTTGTGGTAAAATCCGCCGCACGCACAGCGGGGAACATCCGGCACCTGAGCATAAACCGACTGGATAGCCTTTTCGTACCGGGGGTTCTGGGTTTGATCCAGCACCGGGTACAGCAGAATGCCGGGCTGGATGTCATCCAGATCGGCGTGATCGTACAAAAGGATGCGGCCCTCCTCATCGATGACTGAGTCCAGCCAGTCCTTTGCGTAGTTGAAATAGCGCTCATCGCCGGTGAGCTGCCAGGTTTTCAGCACACCGGAAAGAAAGACGCCCTGGTGATAGTGAAAATGTCCCTTGGGCGGAAGGTCCGGTGCGGCAAATTTCCGCATCATGGTGTCACAGGCGGCGCGGGCATACTCTACAGGGGTTTTCATGGTGTGCAGCTCCTTTTGGATGGAATGTTGTTGTGCTTCCATTATAGCCGCGGGATGCGTGCAATGTACATATAAATCTTTTCACAAAGTTTCAAAATTTATAGTTTTTACCAGATACCAGGAAGGAAATCTCTTGTGCGGGCTTCCGGATTTATGATAGTATAAATCTTGCCGGAAGTTGCAAAAGCGGCCGGCATGCGGCGAAGCTTTTGTCAAGGAGGACGGAGGAAGATTTCATGTATCGGGTTCTGCTGGTGGACGACGAAGAAAGTGTATTGAAAGTTTTGAAAACGAGCATTGACTGGCAGGCTATGGGCGTGGAGACGCCCATGACCGCGGCGGATGGAATGCAGGCGCTGGAGATGATGGAGAGAGAATCATTCCATATGCTGATTACGGACATTAAGATGCCACGGATAAGCGGGCTGGAACTGATTCGCCGAGTGCGGTGCCTTTACCCGGAGACCCGGTGCATTCTGTTGACGGCCTACAGTGAGTTTGACTATGCCAAAGAGGCGATTCAGCTGGGCGTGGAGAACTATCTGCTGAAACCGGTGCAGAAAGAGGAACTGGAAAACACGGTCCAGAGCACCATGGCGAACCTCTACCGGCGCCGGAGCACAGGGGAGAATATGCTGTACGACAACATTCTTCACCGCTGGCTGACTGGCAGCATCTCAGAGGAAGAGCTGGGCGAACGGGCCGGCGTGCTGGGGCTGAATCTGTACCTGCCCCAGTACTGTGTGGTGGGGATCACCAAGCGCCGCAAAGACAGCACCAGCAGCCTGTTCCGATCCGCCTGCCTGGAGCAGCTGAGCAGGCAGTACGAAGTGTATCACTGCTGGAATGACAAAGGGATGTTTGTGATGATTCTGGGCGGGCGGAGCCTTGCGCAGGATCAGCTGGAAAAAGAACTGTGCATTTTGGCCCGGCAGCAAGGAGCGGAAGATCAGGTGGTGGCGGCAATCGGCGGGGTGGTCAGTGACCCCCAGGCGCTGCATCTGAGCTATTCTCTGGTGTGCGACATGATGGAGCTGGCGGATTTGAATCAGACCGGCGTGATGCTGAATATCCATGCCGACACCCGTTCGCCGGACGCAGACCAGTTGATCGAGGACCTGCGAATGTTCTGCTATCGGGCACCTGGCGGAAAGGACAGCAATGTCATTGCTGTTCAGCTGTACTGGAGTGTGCCGTACAAGGGTGCAGACGAATGCCTTCATCATGTGATCTATGCCTATCTGCGGGTGCTGACCAGTGAGTTTCCCGAGCAGGAAAATTCCCAGGAGCAGCTTTATAAACGTTTTGGAACCAGAAGCCGGGAGGCCACAGGGGACGAGGCTGTGCAGATGCTGAGCAGTGCGCTGGAATGGATGCGGGCCGACTTTGAAAAGCGGCTGGATGTGCTGAGTCCCATCGTACGGCTGGCCATCCGGTACATCCATGAGAGCGTCCGCAGCGGCGACGGAGGGTCCATCAAGGAGTTCAGCTCCAAAACCGGGGTCAATCCAGCCTATCTGGGACATCTGTTCAAAGAAGAAACGGGCAACTTTTTCAATAGCTATCTGATGCAGTGCAGGATAAACCGATCGGTGATCCTGCTGAAAAAACCCAACAGTAAGATTAAGGATGTAGCCAGTCAGGTGGGATTTGCCTCCACCAGCTATTTTGTCCGCTGCTTCCGGGAGAGCAAAGGCGTTTCGCCGGCCCGTTACCGGATTGGAAGGGAGGAGCAGTCTTGAACACAAAAGTCCAGAAAGGTCTTTTTGCACAATTTGGTTTGCGCTGGATGATGGCGGTGTTCCTGATTGTCTCGGGGATGATTGCGGCCATCGCCTGCCAGTATGCCTATCAGCAGAGCCGCAGCGCGCTGCTGCAGGAATTGGACCTGCGGCTTCAGCGGGTGGCCACCGAGTATGAAAACCTGGTGGATGATTTCTGGTCCCTGTACATTTCGGTGTTCTCTCATCAGGAGGATATGCTGTTTTTTTACCGCTATTATTCCCAGCCCGCCGATCAGGCGCTGCCCTCGGAGGAAAAGGTCGAGCTGCGGCATATTCTCTCAGAGATGGCCCTGCGGGACGGGGCGGTCCAGTGGATTGCGGTCTATGCGCCGGTGCGGCGGGTGAATTATATTTATTTTACAGCCGACGGTGCCCTGATCGAAATGCCGGAGGACTTTGCCTACCGCAGCGAGCTGGACGTGAAAAAGGACCGGATGGAGATTTATCCGGTGAAAAATGTGACCACCAGCGAGAGCTCGTATCTGGGACTTGCAATTGCAGGCGGCGTGCCCAGCTACGGCAATCTGGAGGGCTCGGTGCTGGCCAACTACAACATCAACAATCTGGTTCAGCTGTGTCAGATTGAAAGCCAGATGGAAAGCCTTCAGTTTGACATCACAGCCGACGGCATCCCTATTTTTTCTTCCGGCCAGCAGGCCCGGCAGTGGGAGGGAGAGATTCAGCCCGGCACCAGTGGGGTGCAGGACAGCGCAGGGCAGAAATGGTATGTCAGCACCTCCGAGATCTGCCCCCATGGGGCCTGCATCAGCTATTCGATTTCCTGGGACGAGCTGGTCTGGAAAGCCAGCGCCAGCGTTCGAATGATCCTGTTTTTTGTGGTGTTTTTGTGGGTGGCAGCAGCCGTGGTGTTCTATCAGTTCATGGTCAAGCGGATTCAGGGGGAGATTGAGGTGATCCGGGGCGGGCTGGCCCGCCTGGGCAGCAACGAACTGGATTACCGGCTGCCCATGAATTTCCGCCAGCCTGAGCTGACGGTGATTGCCGGGTCCATCAATCAGATGGCGGCGGACCTGCAACAGATGATCGAGCGGGTCTACGACTATGAGCTGCGCCGCAAAGAAGCCGAGCTGCAGGAATTGCAGGCTAAATTTAACCCGCATTTTCTGTACAATACCCTGGAGATTTTCCGCGCCCGGTGCTACGAGCACGGCGATGAGGAGACAGCGGACCTGATCGCCCAGACTGCGGCCAATTTCCGCAGCCTGATCGGCTCGCGGAATTTCATCCCGATGCAG
Organism: Faecalibacterium sp. An192; assembly: GCF_002160175.1. NCBI lineage: Bacteria > Bacillati > Bacillota > Clostridia > Eubacteriales > Oscillospiraceae > Faecalibacterium > Faecalibacterium sp. An192. Next base: position 32,390 of record NZ_NFKB01000018.1, on the reverse strand, counting down.
GAGGAACTAAACGCCAGCAAGCGCTACCTGAGTCTGGGCCGGGCGCGGCATGATGATGAGGTGGAGGTGGAATACGACATCGACACCAGGGTGCTGCAGTTCGGCATCATCCGGAATGTCTTTCAGCCGCTGATCGAGAATTACTTTGAACATGGCTACGACGGCGAAAAGGAGGAGAACTTCATCCGGATTCGGGGCGAGCTGGCAGAGGATGGATTGATTTTGTTTGAGGTGGAGGATAATGGCCAGGGTATGCCGGCCGAGGAGATGAAGCAGCTGAATGAGCGTCTGCATGCCCCCATCCGGACAGAACAGGAAAGCTATGGCCTGAAAAACCTGCACCAGCGGCTGCGGTTGTTTTATGGTGACCCCTGCGGCCTGGTCTTGTGCCCGCGGGCAGGGGGCGGCCTCAAAGTGGAAGTCAGGGTCCGGCAGATGAAGGTAGATGCTTCGGCTCCGGAAGGCAGCACTGAAAAAGCAGCCCAGTCCTGAAAAAGCGCAAAAAGATACCCCGCGCGTTCCCAAAGAACGGCGGGGTATTTTTATTGTCAGGACTGGCTGGGGGTAATATGTACGTTCTGTGCCGAAACATCCTGGATGAAGTCGGGGAGGGTAAAGCTGCGGCTGGCCCGGATGTCCAGATCCTGAATGGTGAGATGGGACAGGCTGTATTTGGACGGATCGGGGGAAAGGGCAAAGCAGGCGTTGCAGTCGAAGGAGCAGCCCCGCAAATAGATGTGGTCGGCGGCGGATACCGGGATATCGGTGCGGCCTTTGGGGTCAAAGAACTGGGTCCAGGCGTTGACGTTGAAAAAATTGCCAACTTTGCCGCTGACGTCCTCCACGGCGATGTATTCGTAATGCTGGGGAGTATCGGGACGCATTTTGAGCCAGAGGAAATTCAGGGAAGTGAGGATTTTGGACCGGCGCAGCAGGATGTTCCGACTGTGGATGCACTCAGAGCCCACGGTCAGGCAGCCGTAGCAGAAGCCATAGGTGCAATCCTCAATGAGGATGCGCTCGTTGGAACCGTTTTCGGGCAGGGTGTCAGCCCAGGGGCCTTTGCCGCCCTTGAGGACCACCGAGTCGTCATTGACTTCAAAGTAACAGCCTTTAATTAAGATGTCGGTGCACACGTCGATATCGATGGCATCGGTGCTGGGTGCTTTGACGGGGTGAGAAGGGGAAAAGACCCGGCAGTTCAGATATTTTACATGATCGCACCGGTAAAGATGGTTGGTCCAGAAATGGGAGTTTTGAAGGCGGACATCGGCCACCAGGACGTTGCGGCAGTGGGAGAGGTAGACCAGCCGGGGGCGCTGTTCGTCTTTGTTGGTGCACTGAGGGTTCCAGCTGCGGCGCAGCCAGAAAGCCCGCCAGGAGCGCATCCCGTTGCCGTCAATGGTTCCGGGGCCGCAGATGGTGAAGCCGTCCAGCCCGTCGGCGTTGATGAGGGCTGCAAAGTACTGGCAGGATTCACCCTCGATCCGTGTCTGGCACAGGGGATAGTCGGCGATGTCGTCGCTGCCCCGGAGGGTGGCTCCCTCCGACAAATAGAGGTTGACGCCCTGCCGGAAAAACAGGGAGCCGGTCATGTAGGTGCCGGCAGGCACCACAATGACACCGCCGCCCTCGGCGGCTGCGCGGTCAATCAGGGCCTGGATCTCGGCGGTGTGGATCCGCCCGTCGTCCAGGATGCCGCAGTCGGTCAGGACATAGGGCTTGCCCAGGTCTGCCAGGGAGGGAATATGTGTGTCGTAAAACCAGGGGTCGATAGGGGTGCCGTCGGGGAAACAGTGGTCAAAGCGTTCCATATCAGATCGCATCCTTTCTTTTTTAATTCCAGGGTGAGTATAACACACCGGCACGAAGAAAACAGCTTTCCCGCAGACGCAGCAATAATTATTTATATTATCTTGGATTTTTTCTATATACACAAAAACAAAGTACAGTTTACAAGGGACTACACAGGGTAGGTATCTGACGGGAGGGGTGCCGCCAGTCAGATTTTCCATGTGATGTTCAAGCTGTCGCTTGTGGCGGCTATGGTGGTGATCATCAAATCCACCACACGCCGCTTGTCATCAAAAGATACATTCTCCCAGGTATCGAGGTAGCCGGAAATCTGGCTGACCTGTTCCGGGCTGATGGCCTCCACAGTCAACTCCGCTATCCTTGCCAGAAGTTCCTGCTTGCGCCCGTCCAGTTCCGCTATCTTCACATTCACATAGGAGAACAGGACATTGTTTGCCCCCGTCAGACTGTCCACCAGCTTTTCAATCTCGCTGTCTACATGGGCAAGTTCCACTTGCAGGGCGGTGATTTTCGGGTTTGCCTTTGCCGCTTTCTTTTTTCCTGTCAGCGTCTTGTAGCTTGCCAGCTTCTTTACCATCTGCTGATAAACAACCGCTTCCAGTTCCGAAGTGATGATTTTCCCACAGCCAGGACAGCTTTTATTGTCCAGCCGTTTCGTGCAGCGGAGATACTGTTTGCCGGAGGGATTGTAGATACTCATAAGAGCATACCCGCAATTCCCGCACTTGATTTTTCCTGCCAGCCATGTGTGGGTGGCTTTCCGGGCAGACTGGATTTTCATGTTGTTCATCAGCTTCTTGCGGCAGGTCAGCCAGGTGTCGGAGGGGACGATACCCTCATGGGGAGCCAGTACCAGCATTTGGTCTTTTAAGTCGTTTTTCTTGCTGGCCTTTACATCTCGCCCTTGATACAGATAGCAGCCGTTCATGCCCGTAAAATCGGCAACGTCATTGACAATGACTGTACCTTGACTTTTGAAAAATTCGTACACATCAAGGTCTGCCTGCACATAGACAGGATTGCGTAACATCTGCGCCAGCGTGGGGCGTATCAGCTCTTTGCCATGGAACAAAATCCCCTGTTCGGCAAAGTACCGGGTAATGTCCCCGTAGGAAGTTGTGGGCTGGGCGTACATCTCAAACATCAGCCGGATATTGGCCGCTTCCTCCGGGTTTACCACCAGCTTCTTTGTGTTGATACCGTCCATCTTGATAGGCTCCGTATGGAAGCCGTAAGGGGCTTTCCCGCCCATCTTAAAGCCCCGCTGACTGCGGGAGTAGTAAGCGTCCGTTACCCGCTTCTGTATCGTTTCCCGTTCAAGCTGGGCGAACACGATACAGATATTCAGCATGGCCCGTCCCATCGGCGTGGAGGTATCAAACTTTTCCGTAGAGGACACAAACTCCACATTGTACTGCTGGAACAGCTCCATCATGTTGGCAAAGTCCAGAATGGAACGGCTGATACGGTCGAGCTTGTAAACCACGACCTTTGCAATCAAGCCCCGCTTGATGTCCCGCACCAGTTCTTGAAACTTCGGACGGTCTGTGTTCTTGCCGCTGTACCCTTTGTCTGTGTATTCCTTGCAGTTACCGCCTTTCAACTCGTATTTGCAAAATTCAATCTGGCTTTCAATGGAAATGCTGTCCTTTTTGTCTACCGATTGTCTTGCATAGATTGCGTCTATCCGATTGTTCATATTGTCGCTCCTTTTCTTAAAAAAGAAACGGAGCTGCTGACAGTTCTATTATACCGCCAGCAGCCCCGCAAATCAATGATGGGTTTGGAAAACCTTATGTCCCGGCTTCCTCACTCTCCCGCTTGTCGGCGTACTTGCGGAACACCTCATAAAGCTGCTGTTCCAGTTCCCGGCGTTTGGCTGCTTCCTGTTCCGGCGTGAACACCGGGGAGAGATTTTCCAGTGTGATTTCCTTTCCCTGAAAAGTCACGATTTCGATTTCCTTTTTGTATCTGATATTACTTATAAGATCACCTTTCCTTTCCATGCTGCCGCTGTTGCCGTTTCAGTTCCGCTAAAATCTCCGGCGGGATACGGTCAACCAGCCGCCGCATATCGTCCAGTTCGCTTTTTAACTTCGCCCGTTCCATCGTGTCATTCATCTTGCCTTTTTCGCTGGCCTTTGCCCTGACTTCCAGCTTTTCATTTTCCGCTAACAAGTCATTGATTGTGACCTTGTATTTTTTCAGTTGCCCGGAGAAGTTCTCCATCTGCGGAAACCACTTTTTCAGCATGGAGAGGGCTTCCTCTTTCTTCTTTCCGGCGTTCAGCGGGGTAATGCCGGAGAGAACCGCTTCAATGGCCCTCGCCTGTTTGGAGAGGTTGACCGCCTGTTTGAACAGCCGGGTGGGGATATGCTTCCGGCCCGTCTTGCTGGCGCTTTCCCCACGCTCCAGGTCGGGGTACTGCTCCACCATACAGGCGTGAAAATCGTCCTGCCACTTCGTCAGATTGGCCCGGTTGCCGATAATTTCTTTGGCGCACAGGCGGTTGTCCTTTGTCAGCGGCACAAAGACCAAGTGCAGATGGGGCGTTTTTTCATCCATGTGTACCATAGCCGAAACGATGTTCTCCCGGCCCACCCGGTCAATGAGGAAGTCCGCCGCCCTCTGGAAGTAGGCCGCTATCTCCTTTGGGGACTTGCCCTTGAAAAACTCCGGGCTGGCGGTAATCAGCGTGTCCACAAACCGAGTGCTGTCCTTGCGGGTGCGGCATCTGGCCTGCTCGATGCGGCTCTGAATGAAATGGTAGTAGCGGCCATCCGGCTTGACGATGTGGAAATTGTACTTGCTCCGGCTGGTGTCAATGTCCGGGTTGCTGGCGTACTGCTCCTTTTTCCGTTCATGGTGGGCTTCCAGCGGCCCCGCCGGGTGGCCCTTGTGCTTCTCAAATCGCAAAATTGCGTGTTGTGCCATTGAACTCCTTTCCCCATTCCATTCCTTTCCGGCGGGTTTTCCCGCCGAAAATATCTCTGATAGGATTGGAATGGAATGAATGTAAATAGATGGTTTTAATCTCTGTATTTCTATATACCGTCAGATTTCCGTACTTCAAGAGGATTGATTTTCGTACTCGCCAAGTACGGTTTTCAGCCCTCCGGCGTACCATAACCGGATTTCTTGAAGTCGGTGTTTGGAACCGCTTCATAGGATTTCGGGTAAATGCGGTTGGGTTTTCCACAGCCCTGTTTCTGGATTTCCACCAGCCCCGCATACTGCAACTCCCGCAGGGTGTTGACCGCTTTCTGCCGCCCGCAGCGGAGCAAAGCGACCACCTCGCAGATGGGGTAGTACAGGTAGACCCGCCCGTACTCGTCCGCCCAGCCGTTCTTCCGGGACAACTCCGCCCGGCGCAGGACAAAGGCATACAGCACCTTCGCTTCGTTGCTCAAGGGCTGGAATGTGGGTGCTTCAAAAAGGAAATTGGGGAGCCGGGTGAAACTGAACGCCTTTTCCGGCTGGTGAATATAAATCGTGTTTGTCATAGCGTGTTTTGTGGACGGTTAGAGGCCCGTTTTCCGGGGCGAATGATAAATGATACCAGCCGCCCCGGTTGAGGGCTTGCGGAGCCTTGCAAATCAAGGCTTTTCCCGCTCTTAACTGTCCACAGCAGACCTCCTTTTCCGTTCACTTTCTGTTTTCTGCCGCCTGTGAACTCTGGCGGCGCAGTCCGGGCAGTATTTGCCCCGGTTGGACTTCGGGACGAACACACCGCCGCACTCCGCACAGCGTTTCAAGTCCCTGTCCCGGTAAATCTCCGCTTCCAGCGTCCTGTCCAGCGGCAAGACCGCCCAGCGGAACCACTTGCAGCAGACGGAGAACGAAATCATCTGCGGACAGGCGCAGGTGTCGCCATCGTCCAGCGCAAGGCAGTTTCCGTCCTCGCAGTTGCAGCACTCCCGGCGTATCAGGCCGCTGGCTCGTCTCTTCTGGGGCGGGGTTATGCGGTAGGGGGAGCCGTCCGGCCTGTGTTCCAGCGGCGGCAGGTGTTGATAGGGTCTTTTGCTCATGCGTCCCTCCGTTTTCTTTGGCGTGTTCTGTTTCCAAGGTGCTTGTCCATCGATGAACTATCCCAAGTCTACACCTTTTTGACCGCCTGTGCCGTATATCCAAGAGGTAGGAAATCAGCCTGAAAAACTCCCTATTTCCACGCTCTCGGATTTGTGATATAATCAAAAAAAGATAAAAGACAAATTCAGGTTTCTGGTCTTCTTGCACAAAATAAAGGAGGAGCTATTATGCAAATTGTTTATATTCCAAGCGAATCAATGTCTGTTCAAGGTAAAAAAGATGAAATCTATAAAAGATATGGGAAAGACTGGAATATTAGAGAACAGGGAGGAGGTAACGGAAATTGGTTGTTGACCAGAAAAAGTGATGTGCTTGTAGATGGAAAAAGTTATCGTACTTTTGTACTTGAACACTACGGTAAATCCAAGCTGACAGCGAAGCTTGTTGATAAATTTCGTGAAGATGTAGCAAATGGTAAAATAAAACTGTAAATGCCTATGCCGTTATGCTATGAGCATAGTACATAGCATAACGGCTTCTCTTTCGTTGAGCTAGCAAGGAGGGTGAATATGTCTTTATCCATACAAGAGCGATTAAAAGACCTACGTGTGGAGCGTGGCTTGACGCTGGGGCAGCTTGCGGAGCAGACCGGGCTTTCCAAGTCTGCGCTGGGCAGTTACGAAACGGAAGACTTCAAGGACATCAGCCACTATGCCCTTATCCGGCTGGCGAAGTTTTACGGTGTGACCGCTGATTATCTGCTGGGGCTGTCTGAAATGAAAAATCACCCAAACGCCGATCTTGCAGACCTGCGTTTGAGTGATGAAATGATTGACCTGCTGAAAAGCGGGAGGATAGACAATACCCTGCTGTGTGAGCTGGCGGCGCACCCGGATTTCCCCCGGCTGATGGCTGACCTTGAAATCTATGTGAACGGAACGGCACTGAAACAGGCGCAGGGTGCAAACGCCATAGTGGACACGATGAGCGCAACTGTTATAAAAAAGCATAATCCTGGCATGAGTGATACGCAGTTAAGACAGCTTATCACCGCCCATATTGATGAGGACGAGTTTTGCCGCTATGTGATACAACGGGACATAAACGGGATTGCCCTTGCTCTGCGGGAAACACACAAGGACGATTTTTTCAGCGTCCCAGAGGATAACCCGCTAAAAGAAATGCTGGAAACTGCTGGTGAAATCGTCAGCCAGGACAGCGACACGGAACAAGCGTACTTGGCGTTTATCTGCAAACGGCTCAAGCTGAATTTTAGGAAGCTGTCAGTAGAAGAACGGAAGTGGCTGAAAAAGATTGCGGAAAAATCCGACTTGCTGAAGAATCCAAAACCGCAGAGAGGACGAAGATAAAAAATGCCTGAACGGCGGTTCTGGTTTTTCAGAACCACCATCCAGGCATTTTGTTTAGTAATAGAAAAAGGTGCAGTTGATTATTGCGTATTGTCAATCTCTCTCAAACCGGGTAGTAAAAATACGGCAAGCGCAACGATGATAATGCCAATTCCGCAAATGACAAACCATTTCTCAACTCCCAGCCGCTCCGCCAGAGGCCCGGAAATGACAAGGCCAAACGGCATGGCGAGGGAAGCGGCGCTTGTCAGTAGAGAAAAAACTCTCCCCAGATATTCTGGTTTGACCGTTTCTTGAAAAATCGCATTTTGCACACCGTAAAATGGAGCGGAAATTCCCATAACAGTACAGCACACAACAAAGACAAGAAATGCGTCTGGCGGCAAAAGCCCGGAGAGCATATTGCTAACGCCCATCAGGAGAACGGAAAGACCGATGGTGTACCGCCGTTTCTTAAAACCGCCCCAAATGCTCAGAATGACTCCGCCAAGCAGCATACCAACCGCAAAAGCAATTTCAGCGGCAGAGGCATGGGCCGGTGTTCCTTTGAAGTATGACATACAGATGAGAGGAAAAAGCGTACTGATTGGCATATAAAAGAACATATAAATTACACCAATCCAGAGCAGAGCAAAGAGGCCCCTGTTTTGCTTTAATACCACATACCCCTCTTTCATATCCTGTAAAAACTGTTGTCTTTTCGTTTCTGGACATAGTTCAGGCGTTGGTATGGACGAAATCGCAACAGTCACACAGGCAAGGATTGCACCCACAATATCTAACAATATAATTGCATTAAGAGGCCAAACAGCATATAAAAACGCTGCGGCAGCTGGACTGATAATCGCACTTACTGCTTGCATGGTCTGCGTGTAACCAGCGCATTTTGTAAGTTCCTCTTTTGGCACAATCATAGGTGTTGCTGCGCTGAATGCTGGAGAATGAAAAGCAGTTCCCGCACTTCGGATTAACAGGACAACCATAATAGACCATACGGGCAATTCCATGTAAAACGCCACCAGCGCCAGAATACCGCCAGCGGCGGCAATTATCAAATCCGCACCAATCATTACGCTTTTACGGCTGTGCCGGTCAACAAAAGCACCTGCAAACGGGCCTAAACAGGCTTGCGGCAAAAATCCAATCAGTGTTGCCGCCGTCAATATGATTGCAGAATTAGTTTTCGCAACCAAATAAAAGATAATGGCCATTTGCAAAATACCGCTGCTAATAAAGGATATTGCTTGTCCGGCAAGAAGTGTAAAATAAGTTTTTCTCCATGAATTGTTGTTTTGGGTCATAATGCGAACCTCCTTTTTTATTGCATTGTTCCTTTGTTTCTGCAATAAAAAGCAGGCGTTGTCCCACAGAGAGGGCAGACGCCTGCATAACAACAAAGCACGAAAAAACACCACGATACAGTTCAAAGACTGCTCGTGTCAAACCTACGTGTTCCTTTGCATACGCACGCAAAAAAAGCCCACCATCATGTGGAAAGGTACTTCTACTTTTTATTGCTTATTAGCGTACACAAATTAACACACGTAAGCCTCCTTCCAATCTCAAACTGTCGCACAGTATAACACACATCCGATAGACTTGTCAACCATTTTTAACCTTGTTTTCCATCTTGTTTTTCCATCTCTTACGGGCAGTAGCAAAGCCAGGCGAGCCAGTCAACGGTCAAGATGAACGGCGCTTTCAGCGCCGCCGTTGACAGTCTCGCCCGTCTTTGCTAATGGGTAATCAAGGCGGGAAAGCCATTTTAGGGCTTTCCCGCCCATTTCAATTTTGGGAGAAGAAAGGCCCCAAAATGAACGAGTGCGGCCAAACACTTTTAGGGATTGGCCACCTTGTCCACCCATCCAGCGGGGCGGCGGGGAACGGTCAAGGCCGGGCGTCAGCCCATTCATTTCAGCCTTGACGGTTTCCTGCCGTCCTGCTACTTTTCCCGGAGTGTGGCCACACATCTGGTCACGGTGTCCAGAGCTTTGGGACTTTTTGTCCCATAGGCCGGGGGCGGAGGACGAGGGACGGGGGCTTTCATAATACGCCCTGTCTGCTGCTGAAATCAGCCCTTTGTTTCCGGCTTACCAGCCCCAAACAAAGCCCTGCTTTCCTGCCGCGTCAAATGCCCTTGCCCTCCCCGGCGGCAACGGTATTTTCAGGGCAACGCCGACAGAGCGTATAACACACTACACTTTGCTCCGCAAAGTCGTGTGCCAAATGGGGCGCTGCCCCCTTTGGAAACCCCCGCAACAAACAGGTGCTATGCACCCAGCCGGGAGCATAGCGCCGTTTGTTGTCAGCAGCCCGTTTCACGGTCTGCGTGTAGTTCCTTGTAAACTGACCTAACTGTCATATAAAATAATTCTTGTAAAGAATGCCAACGTTGGAACCCACCCATTGAGAATGTAAAAGGAGCTGACGCTTTTTATGGGCAATGAAGCCATCGCCGCTTTGCGGTCCCGCGCCAGAGGCAAAAAGTGGGAATCCTATAAACTGTTCCTGCTGGCCCTGCCGGTTATTATCTATATCTTTGTGTTCAAGTATATGCCCCTGTGGGGCTGGTCCTACGCCTTTTTCTCCTACAAACCAGGCCTCTCCCTCAGCCAGTGCGACTTTGTCGGACTGCAAAACTTTCAGAACCTGTTCGGCAACGCTGTCATGCGGGACAACCTGTTCCGGGTGCTGCGCAACACCTTCGGCATTCAGATCCTCAATTATATCCTGATGCCGGTGCCCATGCTGTTCGCGATCTTCCTCAGCGAGATCAAGAGCAAGCGTTTTCAGAAGCTGGTCCAGACGGTCACTACGTTGCCCCACTTCATCAGCTGGGTCATCATGTTCTCACTGGCCTCCAGCATCTTTGGTTCCTCTGGCCTCATCAATTCCATGATCCACGAGATGGGTTTTGAGCAGACCATCAATATCCTCACCACCGACCAGCACGTCTGGCTCACCCAGGCTCTGCTCAACCTGTGGAAGTCCATGGGCTGGAATGCCATCGTTTACTTCGCAGCCATTACCGGCCTGGACCAGCAGGTCTATGAGGCCGCCGAGATCGACGGCGCCAACCGCTGGCAGAAAATCACCCGCATTACCATCCCCCTGCTGATGCCTACCTTCTTTGTACTGCTGGTCATCAACATCGGCAACTTCCTCAACTCCGGCATCGACCAGTTCCTGGCTTTCAGCAACGCACTGAACATGAGTCATATTGAGGTTCTGGACCTGTACGTCTATAACCTGGGTATTGGCAGCGGCCAGATTTCCTTCAGCGTTGCCGTCGGCATCATGAAATCGGTTGTCGCAGTCATCCTTTTTGCGTCGGCAAACTTTGCCTCCAAGAAGATTCGCGGCACCAGCGTATTCTAAGGAGGAACAGCTATGACTGGAATTCTCAACCGCAAGTCCCCAACAGACCAGGGTGCTCACCGCCATATCCGCATGACGACCGAGGACAAGATTTACAACGTCATCTTTACCATCCTGTTCGCCATTGTGGCCCTGATCTGCGTGTATCCCTTCTATTACCTCATCATCTGCACCATCAGCGACCAGCAGGCGGTCAACCTCAACAAGGTGTTCCTACTGCCCACTGGCATCAACTTCCAGAATTACATCGAGATCTTCCAGGTGGAGGGTCTGGCTCAGGCGGCCTTTATCTCGGTGGCCCGCACCGTCATTACCACCGCTCTGAGTCTGGTATTCACTTCCTACGCCGCCTACATCTTCACCAAACCCAATATGTGGGGCCATACTTTCTGGTATCGTTTTGTGGTGGTGACCATGTACTTTTCGGCCGGCATGATTCCCATCTACCTGAATAACAAGCTGCTGGGTCTGACCAATACGTTCTGGATTTATGTTGTACCCCTGTGCCTGTCGGTGTACAATATGGTTCTGGTCAAGACCTCCATTGAGTCTATGAGCCCCGAGCTGGAGGAATCGGCCTATCTGGACGGCGCAGGCTACCTGACGCGGTTCTTCCGCATCGTTCTGCCCCTGCAAGGCCCCATCCTGGCCACGGTATCCCTCTTTACAGCGGTGAACCAGTGGAACGACTTCTTTACCACCCAGATGTACATCACCAACACCAAACTGTACACCCTGCAATTCCTGCTGTATGAGCTGCTGAACCAGGTTACCGCAGCGGCAAACCAGATCGCCAACGAAAACCCCTACGCCACCATCACCCCGGTGGGTATCCGGCTTACCCTCACGGCTGTGGTCACCATCCCCATCATCTGCGTGTATCCCTTTGTCCAGAAATTCTACGTCAAGGGCATTATGGTGGGCGCCGTCAAGGGCTGATTGATTTCGTATCTGTACCGGTAAAAATAGAGAGAAAGGAACTTTATCATGAAAAAGATTTCGCGCCGTAAGTTTATGAAAATCATGGGTGCCGCCTCGGCTGCCGGGGTTCTGGCCGCCTGCGGCGGGTCGGATTCCACTGCCGCCAGCTCGGGTTCCGGTGCTGCCTCGGGCGGGACCCCCACCATTACCTTCTATCCCAGCGCCGCCAATGTGTCTTCGGGCACAGTGGGCGGCTACAAGGGTGAGTTCTTTGCTTCCCGCGGGTTCAACCTGGAGGTCTGGGCCTATTCGGATGAGCGTACCAATGCCATTCTGGCCTCGGGGGATCTGCCGGACGTTATGTTCATCCCGGAGGACAGCCTGGATGTCATGATTCAGGGCGGCATGCTGCTGAACCTGGATGATTATATGGACAAGCTGCCTCACCTGCAGGCTTTCGAGCCGGCAGCCACCGCCCTGAACTATGTCCGTGCCTACAAGAGCGCCGGCACCGAAGGGGTCTACGGCATTCCCACCTCCATCGGCGACAACTACAACAAATACCTTTACCAGGATTCCACCGAGCGCAACGCCGTCAAGCTGCGCTGGGATGTATACGAACAGATCGGTGCGCCTGCCATCAACAGCATGGACGACCTGCTGGACGTGATGGAACAGATGCTGGCCGCCCAGCCCACCGAGGCTGACGGCACCAAAAACTACGGTACCGTCCTCAACAGCGGCTCGGATACCAGCTATTGGGCCTGTATGGTTATGTGGTACCGGATGCAGGGCTACAAGGAGGACCAGCTGTCTTACCTGCTGGAAATGGACATGGTCAACGGCACCGTCTCCTCGATTCTGTCCAAAGACAGCATGTATTACAAGGGACTGCAGTGGTACAATGAGGCCTACCGCCGGGGTCTGGTGGACCCCGACAGCATCAGCAATGACCGTGCCACCCAGAAGATCAAGGTGGATGACGGCTACGCTATGATTCCGTCGGGCTACCTGCCGGGCTGGGCCCCCAAGTATCTGCCCTACTACGTCCCCGGCACCAAAGTCTATTACAATGCAACCCGTCCTTATGGCGATTCTGCCTATATGATCGGCATCAATGCCAAGACCCAGAACCTGGATGCCTGCCTGGCCTATCTGGATATGCTGTGCGACCCCGACGCCTATCTGGTGATCACCTCGGGTCCCGATGGTGAGTTCTGGGAGTCGGACGACCAGGGAAATGCATTCCTGACCGAAGAAGGTCTGGCCTGGCTCACCGATGGACATTCCTCTTTCCAGGATTTCGAGCTGTCTACCGGCGAGAAGATTGAGTACTGGAATACTCCCTGGATCATCTGGAACGGTACCCTGTGCAGCTACGGTGATGGTGAGGGGAACAAGCGGTGCTGCTATACCACTGCCTGGACTGAGATGAACGAAATCAGCACCGACAACGAGCTGTATCATCAGTGGCAGGATACGGTGGGCTATGAAACCTGGGCCGACTGGCTGGCAGCGGAGAACGCCTTTGCCGACACCAGCAAGCTGGATTACATCAGCAGTTTTACTTCTCTGCCTGACGACATGATGCAGCTGACGGTGGACGCCATCCGGGACAAGGTCACCAATGCCAGCTGGCAGATGGTGTATGCTGAGGACCAGGCTTCCTTCGACGCCCTGTGGGACAAGCTGCTGGCCGACTGCGAGGGTCTGGGCGCTCAGGATATTATTGATTGGCGCCTGGCCGACATCGAGAACGCCATCAAGATCCGCGATTCTCTCCAGGCCTGATTCGATAACAAAGGTTTCATGCATTCTGGCAGGTGCTTCTGTATAAACAGACAGAGGCACCTGCCTTTTCAGAAACAGGAAAAATGAAAGGAGAACCTCCATGGAATTGCTGCAGCTGCTGGACCAGCCGGGCAGGGAATACACGCCGTTTCCGTTCTGGTTTTTGAATGATGATCTGAAAGATGAAGAAATCTGCCGCCAGCTGCAAGACTTTGCAGCCCATGGCGTGTATGGTGTGGTGCTGCATCCCCGCATCGGTCTGCCCAAAGAGATGGAATACCTGTCGGAATCGTTTTTCCACGCCATGGAAACAGCTGTCCGGGAGGCTGCCCGACTGGGAATGCAGGTGATCCTCTACGATGAGGGGATGTATCCCTCCGGGTCAGCCTGCGGACAGGTGGTGGCGGCCGATCCTGCGTTTGCCTCCCGGGGCATCGACCTTGTGCCAGCGGAAGAGCCGGGGGACACCGTCCTGGCCCGGACGGCGGAGGGTGTTCTGGTGAGCCGGTTCAGCAAGGGAACCATCCGGGGTATTCATTTTGGCCAGGACGACGGTGAGCCGGATGCACCTCCCAGCACCGATCTGCTGAACCCGGACGCGGTGGATTTGTTTATCCGACTGACCCACGATGCCTACTATCAGCGGCTGAAACCCTGGTTTGGAACAACCATCATTGGATTCTTTACCGACGAGCCCAGCATCCTGGGCCGGAATGCCCGGACGCCATTTCCCTGGACGATGGGGCTGGAAGAGGAATTCACTGCTGCCGGCGGGGTGCTGGAGGATTTGACAGCGCTGTTTCACGGGAAAGAAAACGCGTCTACCCGGCTGTATGAGACGATGATTCTGGAAAAAGAGGGGAGCGTCTATTACCGCCGGCTGTCGGAGTGGTGCGCCGGGCATGGAATTGCCCTGGTGGGTCATCCCCACCGCAGCGATGACATCGAGGTAGAAAAATGGTTTCAGATTCCGGGCCAGGATCTGGCTCTGCGATGGGTGGGGCCGCGGCATAATGCCACGGAAGGAATTGACTCCACTATGGGACATTGCAGTGCGGATGCAGCCCTGCTGATGGGCTGCCGCCGCAATGCCAACGAGTGCTTTGGCGCCTGCAACCGGGACGGCAATCCGTGGCAGCTGTCGGGCGGGGATATCAAGTGGTATCTGGACTGGCTGGCGGTGCGAGGGGTGAACCTGTTCATTCCCCATGCTTTTTACTACAGCATTGAAGGCCCCCGCAAGGGAGAGCGCCCGCCGGATGTGGGGCCTCATAGCATCTGGTGGGGAAGATACCAACTTTGGGCTACCTACATTCGTCGGTTGTCGGCCTTGCTGACCGACACCGAAGTACAGGTACAGGTGGCTTTGCCCTGCCGCAACCGGGATCTTCATCCCGATGTGGCCGCCCGGCTTCAAAAAGCACAAATCAGCTATTGCTATTTGCCCGAGAGCGTTTGGCCGGATTGCCGGATGGAAAGGGGACAGCTGCACTGCCGGGGCCTTGCCTTTAACGCCGTGGCCGGAGACATGGACTTTTTCCCGGAGCTGCCCCATCTGGGCAGTGAGGCCTTTACCCAAGCTGTCACACCTGACTGCCTGTGCAGCCCGGAACAGGAAGAACTTCGGGTGCGCCGCTTCCAGCAGGATGGTGTGGAATGCTGGCTGCTGGTCAACGAAGGCGAGGAGGAACTGGAGGCAGAGATTCGGTTTCCGGGTGCAGATTGCCTTGGCCAGTATGACCTATGGGAAGGAAAGGCTGCCCGCCTGGCGGCAAAGGATACGGCTCCGGTTCGGCTGCCCCGGCGTGGCAGTGTGTTGGTTTTCAGCTGCAGCCGAACCCAATGGGACAGTCTGCCGACTGCGGTGCAGCCAGTGATTCTGCCGGAACAATCTTTCTACCTGGTGGAAGAGCGGCCGGATGCCATCCAAAAGGTTTACCAGACAGAACTGACCGTGTCCAGTGAACTGCTGGAAGCCGAAAGCATCCTGCTGCCGGTCCAGGCGGAGGAAATGTGCGAGCTGACAGTGAATGGCAGGGACGCAGGGGCTGCGTTCTGGTCGCCCTGCCGGTTTGAATTGAAACCGTATCTGCATCTTGGCACCAACAGGCTGCAGCTTACCGTCACTGGCAGCCTGGCCAACCGGTATGGAAATCACCCGGTACCTTATGGGCTGGGGATCAGGGAAATCTTTTGAATCAGCGGCGTAACCGCGAAAGAGAGGATATCATGAGTCTGCTGCAGGATTTGTTCCGCCGAGAGGACCGGCCGGGCCCGGGTGTGGAGCCGAATGAGCCCCGCAAAAAGGGAATCCGCCGCCTGTGGGAAGTATGTACCCGGGATTTGTCCAGCTTTTTTGGAGCAGGTCTGGCAGGCCTGGCGGGGATTCTGCCCTGGATGATGCTGGTTTCTTTGGCTTTGCTGACCCGATCTGTAGCGGGGACGGCTGTAGCGGGAGCGCTGGGGGGAATGATCGCCGCCCCTGAGCTGTGTGCCCTGACCGATTTGATCCTTCGGGGGCTGCGGGATGAGCCTTTTTACGGTTGGAGTGCCTGGCGGAAAGCCTGGAAGGAAAGCCTGAAAGCCGGGCTGCTGCCGGGAGCTGTGCTGGGAGCAGCGGCAGCCCTGGAGCGCTTGGCAGTACAGCTCATTCTGGAAGGAAGCGGCACACCCGGTCTTTTGGGAGGGGTATTGCTGGGCATGGTGATCGGCGTCGGTCTGGCGCTCTATCTGGTAAGCCAGATTGTCTTGTTTGACCAGCCTCTGGGGCGAACCTTGAAAAACAGTGTGCTTTTGTTTCTGCATGGCCTGCCCCGCAGCGTTGGAGCGGCGATTTTGCTGCTGGCCTATGGAGTTGGAATCGGATGGTTTGCGCCAGCATCGTATGTGGTGCTGATTCTGGGCAATGGATGGCTCCCGGCTGCGGCTGCTCTGTTCCTCATCTACCGCCCTATGGAGCAGGCTCTGGATCTGGAAGTTAGAGTTCACAATGCACAGGAACAAAGAAGATAAAACAGTTTGACAAAGCATCCTATTTTGTCTGATTTTGCCGTCGCCCCTCACGCAGGGGCATGAGGGGGTGCTTACAAAAGTCATGACCCCCGGCTTTGCCGGGGGTCATGACTTAACTTATCAGATGTTTATTCTTCTGCTGATATCGTTGCTTTACATTGTGGATATCGGCTGCATTCCCAAAAGGAACCGTATTTTTCCTGTCGTTTCATCATCAGTGAGCCACACAATGGGCAATAATGCAGTTCTTTCATTCTAGCTTCGCTTTTTAATCGAGTTTCTAGCGAGACATTAAAATCCTTTATATGTGCTATTCGTTGTCTGCCGGAACATAGAATAATTCCATCAGTATTCGAAATACAGTATTCACAGTAAAAGCAATCATCTATAATATTGGCATAGGTACGTCTGTGCCAAGTGCGCATTTTAAGAGGACAATCATATACATGTAGGGCATAGCTATGTTCTACAATGCTTTTTTTGTCTGCGACTTTTTTAAATCGGCTCAGCCATTTGGTTGCAACTGCATTATAGAGCCATTTCTTGGCTTTATTACTTTGCAAAAGAATTTCTTGGAGTTCTTCAAGTGGAATCATTCTGTCAAACTTACTTAAATCGATTTCGAGCGTGGAAATATTATTGTTTTGCAATTTGGAAAGTTTGCGCTCATCTACTGGATGGGTCACAAATATTTCTATAAAAAAGTATTTTTCTCCAGAATAAACAACAACATCTGGAATCACGCCATCAAAATGCTGTTCCGAAAATTCAGGGAACCGCAAGAGGAAAAAGCGCATCCGCCGGATAAAACGATACTCCGTAGATAACATAACAACAACCGCCGTCCGAGGCTTGGGTCCCGGGCGGCGGCTGTTTTGGTTTTGTGTTGTTTTCAATGGATGGGGGTGCCGGCTGGTTTTATCAAGCCCGGCGGGGGTTACTTGGCGCTGGCTTCGCTGTTGTGCTCAGCGCGGAAGTAGGACCGCAGAGAGTTGACCACGATGGTCAGGCCCAGGGCGATCAGCAGGACGGCGAAGATCAGCTGCAGGCCCTCCATCATGAAGGTGGCGCTGCCGGCCTGGAAAGCCTGGATCAGAGCCATGAGCCGCTGCACCAGAGCGGTGAAGGTGACGCACAGCATGATGATCAGCGGGGGGAACAGCATCTTGTTGCTGCGGCCGGTGACCTTGAGGAAGACGCAGAGGGTCACCAGAACCAGAGCGCTCAGCAGCTGGTTGGCGGAGCCGAACAGGGGCCAGATGTTGGAGTAGCCCACCTTGGTCAGGATGAAGCCGCACACCAGGGTGATGACGGTGGCGAAATAGGTGTTGCACAGCAGCTTGCGCCAGCCCTCGGCGTGGGCCATGTCGTCCACGCTGAACAGTTCCTGGAAGCTCATGCGGCCGATGCGGGCCACGGCGTCCAGACTGGTGAGAGCCAGAGCCGACACGCACATGGTCATGAAGCACTGGGCCACATACACCGGCACGCCGAACATTTCCAGGAAGCCGGCCACGCCGCGGCTGAAGATCTGGAAGGGAGTGCCCACGGCGGCGGTGCCGTCGGCGGCAGCGGATGCGCCTGCCACGCACAGGGCCAGGACAGCCAGCAGGCTTTCCAGCACCATGGCGCCGTAGCCGACCTTCAGCATGTCTTTTTCGTTTTCAACGGTCTTGGAGGAGGTGCCGGAGGACACCAGGCTGTGGAAGCCGGACACGGCGCCGCAGGCCACCGTGACGAACAGGATGGGGAACAGGTCGCCCAGGCTGTCGTTGTGGAAGCCGGTGAACACCGGCAGGTTCATGGTGGGGTGAGCCACCAGCAGGCCCACCACAGCGCCGGCGATCATGCCGATGAACATGAAGGTGGTCATGTAGTCGCGGGGCTGTTTGAGGAGCCACATGGGCAGGACGGCGGCGAAGAAGATGTAAACGAAGGTGATGTAGGTCCAGGTGGTCTGGTCTGCCACCAGAGGCATCATCATGCCCAGAGCCAGGGCGGCCACGGTGCATACCAGGCCCACGGCGGCCTCCTTCCAGCCGGTGAGGTGGAAGTTCTTCTGGATCAGGCCAAAGATCATGGCGAAGACGATGAACAGCAGCGAGATGCTGCCGGCTGCGCCGTTGGTCTGGGCAGCTTCCACCAGGGCGCCGTCTGCGCCGAAGGCATTGAAGGTGCCGGCCACCATGTCTGCAAAGGCGGCGATCACCAGCAGGGTAAACAGCCAGCAGAACAGCAGGAACAGCTTGCGGCCCAGCTTGCCGATGTACTTTTCAATCAGCAGGCCCATGGACTTGCCGTCGTTCTTGACGCTGGCGTACAGGGCGCCGAAGTCGGTGACAGCGCCGAAAAAGACGCCGCCCAGCAGAATCCACAGCAGCACCGGCAGCCAGCCGAAGGCGGCGGCCTGGATGGCGCCGGTGACAGGGCCGGCGCCGGCGATGGAGCTGAACTGATGGCTGAACACGGTCCAGCCGTCGGTGGGAACGTAGTCCTTGCCGTCGTTCAGGCGGACGGCAGGGGTTTTGGCGGTGGGGTCGATGCCCCAGCTCTTGGCGATCCAGCGCCCGTAAAGGGTGTAGGCCGCAATGAGGCACACCGCTGCGATCAGGACGATAACAAGTGTGTTCATGATTTTCCCCTTCTCTTTCAGTGAAGATTTGCCTGCCGGGCAGGCGGTTGGTTCTCGGGCCAGACGCCGGCGAATAAAAAAGCCCCCGTCCTGTGCACACAGTCTTGCAACTGGATGCAAAGACGAAGGCTGAATGCTCCGCGTTACCACTTTGCTTGCCGCCGGGGGCGGCCACTCTGCCGCGGCAGGGCCGGCGAACCGGCCTGTACCGCGCGCCCGGGATAACGGTGGGCTTCCGGCCGGTGCTAGTGGGCGGCTGGCCTTTCGCACAGGCTGCTTGCAGGGGATGGCCGGCCCGCTCCTTGCTGCCGCGTTTTCATCGTCGGCGGCTCTCTGCAAGCGGTGTGCGGGCAGACAGATCCTGTTCATCGCATTTGGTGTCTGGTGTTTGAACGCCACTACAGTAGCACGAAGGTGAAAGCTTGTCAACCGTCTCGTGAAGATTTGTATGGTGTGATAAAACTGTGTCCGTAAAGTGAGCAATCTTTGAACACTTTTTGACCATGAAGCGCCGCCCCCGCAGCCCGGAGGCTGGAGGGCTGGTTTTCTTGCGCTTTGCCGCTCTGCCCTTGAACATTCTATTTCTTTTCTTTTTTGTCCGCTCCGCTGGGGCCAGAGGGCTGCGGAGCCGAGGCGCTGCCTGCGGCAGAAACAGCCGAGGCGGAGCAGGGGCAAACACAGCGACCGCGTCCTGCGGACGAAACAGGGAGCTGTGTTTGGCGCCGCGCTCCAATTTTCACAAGGGCGCACTGTCGCCCGCTGGGAAAATTGGCTAAGCGCAAGAGGACAGCGGTCTGCTTTTTGCGAGAGCGCAGCGACGCTCGAAGCAAAAGCAGGGCACCGCAACCCGGAGCAGGGAGGGGCGGCTCTCTTGCGCTTTGCCGCCCCACCTTTAACACTTTTTTCTTTTTCGTCTTTGTCCGCTCCGCTGGGGCCAGAGGGCCAGGGAGGGGGTTTCGACTCCCCCTCCCTAGGCCCTCTGGACTCCCTACCCTCCCTAACGACCAGGCCTCTTGCGCTTAGCCGATTTTTGCGGCGCGCCGCGGAGGGCGCTTGCAAAAACCGGAGCGCTGCGCCAGCTTCGGCCCGGCTGTTTCGTCCACTGGACGCGCCGGGCCAAAGCTGCCCTGGACCCAAAAGAGGAAGTCGCGGCGTTCAAAAGCCTAAAAAACACTGTCATGCCTGGTCCGTGGAAACTTTCAGAGCCTCAAACGGCGGCACGGGTGTTTTTCTTAACGGCTTTTGCCCGCCGCTCCGATTGCTGAGTGCGACCGCTCTGGCGGTCGCGGGGCCCGTGGGTAAACCCATAACAACAGAAAACCCCCGCCTCTTTTTGAGAAGCGGGGGACTTTGTTGTTGCTTTTTCAGACGTGCCGGACAAGAAAATCAGGTCATCCGAAACCTCGGACTCACCGGGCCGCAGGCCGGGAGCCTCATAAAGCGGCTGAAAGTTTGCCGCCGGCAGGGCCAGGTGAAGTCCACAGCGGTCAGCGGTACCAGGTGAAACCTCTTGCGCTTAGCCGATTTTTGCGGCGCGCCAGGGACGGCGCTTGCAAAAACCGGAGCGCGGCGCCAGCCTCGCCTCGCTGCTTCGTCCACTGGACGCGCTCGGCTCGGCTGCCTTTTGGTTACTTTTCTTCCAGAAAAGTAACTCAGGCGTTCTCTTCTTCGGTCAGCTTGTTGATGAGGAGCTGGTAGATCTCGTTGCCCTTGAGGATGAACTGTTTTTTCACCTGTTCGGCGGTGAGTCGGTCGGGCATGCCCAGGTCCAGGGAGAAAAGTTTTTCGTCCAGGCGGTTGATGGTGCAGTGGACGGTACAGCGGCCCATTTCGCCCTCGGTGATGGTGGCGCTGTACTCCGCCCGCTTGCGGGACCACAGCTGTGCCTTGAGTACGGCGGCCACCGCCTTTTCCCGGACGCTGCGGGGCAGGTCGTAGGCCAGCTCCCCGGCCACCTTGCGCCCCTTGTCGGTGATGGTGAACAGCCCTTCGGCATCCACCTGCACCAGTCCCTGACGCCGGATGTCGTCCAGCCCCGAACCGATCTCGAAATAATTCACCAGCTGGGTGTCCATCAGGGCGGTTTCCAGCTGATGCTGGGACACCGCGCCGGTGTTCTGCACCAGATAACACAGCAGCAGCCGGATCTCGGTGCTGGTGGTCAGTCCGCCGGGCCGGACCCCGGCGGTAAAGGCGTCGCGTTCAGCCATGTTTCTTCACATCCTTTTATGATGAGGCGGGCATGGCCCGCCATAGAGCTTGCGTATGCTACCAGTATAAAAGGTTTCGGCCCGGATTTCAAGCCGGATTCAGGGCCGGGCAGGCGAATTCGGTGACGATCTGCTTTTTGCTCTCGGGGGTGGAGTAGACCCAGCGGTCGATGTGGCCCTCGGTGACGAAATATTGCAGGTCAAAGCGGTGGTTCTGGCCCAGGCTGCGGTTGACGATCACCAGCTTGATCTTCATTTTTTCGGGCAGGATGCTCTTGATGTAGACGCTGACGGCCTGGCCCGGGCGCAGGTCGGGACAGCTCTCGGCCAGCCCGGCCAGATTGGGTGCGATCTCCACAAAGGTGCCGTACTCCTCGATGCTGCGGACAATCCCCACCACCGTCTCACCGGGGGAGAAGGCGGCGGCGTTTTCGGCCCAGGTCCCCAGCAGCTCCCGGATGGTCAGAACAAACCGGCCCTGGGCGTCCCGGCTGCGCAGGGCGCAGAGGATCTGCTGCCCCACGCTGACCCGGTCGGCGGGGGAGGAGATGCGGCTCACCGACATGCAGTCGATGGGCAGCAGGGCGCTGATGCCGCAGCCCACGTCGCAGAAGGCCCCAAAGGATTCGATGTGGGTCACCGCACAGGGCAGAATGTCCCCCGGGGCCAGGGTGTCCAGATATTCCTCCCGGCACATCTGCTGGGCCCTCGCCCGGGACAGCCGGTAATAGGGCCGGCCCTGGGCGTCCTCCTCCAGCCCCTCGATCACAAAGCAGGTGGCCCGCCCCACCCGGGTGAGCGCCGCAATGTCCCGCACCGCGCCGGTGCCGGCCCCCTCGGCGCATTCGGCGAAGGGCATGATCCCACGCACCCCGCCCAGCTCAAAGCGGAGCTGGCGCTGGGTGTCGAACGCCAGGGCGGTGCTCTGGAGGATTTCGCCCCCCGCCATGGCGGCCCGCAGCTCGGCGCTGCTCAGGCGGGACGCGTCACGATAGTTGCCTTCGGTTCTGAAGCTTTGCATCATCTTTCGTTCCTCTTTCTTCGGTTCAGTTGCATTGCGGCCAGACGGCCAGGCGGCCTGGTAACAGCATATGCGAATTTTTTGTAGGGTATTTGCTTTTTACATGCGTTTGGTTTATACTATGGAATGCGGTCCCGCCGGCGTCGGCGGCCGCACAGCCAGCCAGGAAAGGAGCCTGCCCATGGATATCGCCGTCGGAGACATCATTCAGACCCGCAAAAAGCATCCCTGCGGCGCCTCCAGCTTTGAGGTGCTGCGTGTGGGGATGGATTTTCGCATCCGCTGCACAGGCTGCGGACGCGAGGTCATGCTGCCCCGGGTCAAGATCGAAAAGAACATCAAAAAGGTCATCAAGCCCGCCCCGGAAGGGGAGCGCTAGCCGCTTTTGCATGGGAGCAAACGTTTCGATGCAGAAAGGAGCGAACCTTTTTTGAACCTGGAACAACAGATGGAGGCGGTGAGCCGGCGTTTTGCCGAGCTGTCCCACCGGCTGAACCAGCCCGAGACCGCGGCGGACCCGGCCAAGTTCCGGCAGCTGATGCAGGAATACCACGAGGCCGAGCCGGTGGTGAACACCTGGCGGGCCTGGCAGACCGAGCTGGATCACCTGGCACAGGCAAAAGCCCTGCTCGCGGGCGAGGACGCCCAGGAGCCGGACTTCAAGCAAATGATACAGCAGGAAATCTGCGAAAAAACACAATCCGCGGCGAAACTGGAAAATTCTCTCAAACTTCTTCTTTTGCCCCGGGATGAATACGACGGCCGCAGCGTCATCGTGGAGGTGCGCAGCGGCGTCGGCGGGGAGGAGGCGGCCCTGTTTGCCCACAGCCTGGTGCGGATGTACAGCATGTACGCCCAGTCCCGCCACTGGCAGATGGAGCTGCTCAACCTCAGCGAGACCGAGCTGGGAGGGGTCCGGGAGGCGGTGTTCGCCGTCAACGGCCAGGGCGCCTACAGCCGCCTGAAATTTGAGAGCGGGGTCCATCGGGTGCAGCGCGTGCCCGACACCGAGACCCAGGGCCGGATTCACACCTCGACGGCCACGGTGGCGGTGCTGCCCCAGGCCGAGGAGGTGGAGGTGGAGCTGGACATGAAGGATCTGCGGATCGACACCTTCCGTTCATCGGGGGCGGGCGGCCAGCATATCAATAAGACATCCAGCGCCATCCGCATCACCCACCTGCCCACCGGCATG
Source organism: Faecalibacterium sp. An192 (assembly GCF_002160175.1). NCBI lineage: Bacteria > Bacillati > Bacillota > Clostridia > Eubacteriales > Oscillospiraceae > Faecalibacterium > Faecalibacterium sp. An192. Next base: position 9,016 of record NZ_NFKB01000018.1, on the reverse strand, counting down.
GTGGTGGAGTGCCAGAACGAGCGCAGCCAGTTCCAGAACAAGGACAAAGCCCTGGAAATCCTGCGCAGCCGGCTGCTGGCCCAGAAAAAGAGCGAACAGCAGAGCGCCATCAACGCCGGCCGCCAGGCCCAGGTGGGCACCGGCGACCGCAGCGAAAAGATCCGCACCTATAATTTCCCCCAGGACCGCTGCACCGACCATCGGATCGGCCTCACCGTCCACAACCTGGACAAGGTGATGGACGGCAACCTGGACGAGGTGCTGGACGCCCTGATTATGAAGGAACAGGCCGAAAAGCTGTCCCGGCTTTGAGCGGCCCGGACGAGAATTGAAAACTGGAAAGCAGATGAATCACTATGGAGATTGAAACCCTTCTCTGCCCGGCGGACGACGCGGGAATTGCCCGGGCGGCCGCCCTGCTGCGGCAGGGGGAGATTTTGGCCCTGCCCACCGAGACGGTGTACGGCATCGCCGCCGACGCCCGCAACGGCAAAGCGGTGGCCAAGATATTTGAGGCCAAGGGCCGGCCCCAGGATAACCCCCTCATCGTCCACATCGACGATGTGAAGATGCTGCCGGGCCTGGTCAGCGAGTTCCCCGAGCGGGCCCAGCTGCTGGCGGCGGCCTTCTGGCCGGGTCCGCTGACCATCATCATGCCCCGGGGTCCCGAGGTGGCAGACGAGTGCTGCGCCGGGCTGGATACGGTGGGCATCCGGATGCCCAGCCACCCGGTGGTCCGCCGCGTCATCGAGGCCAGCGGCTGCGCCTTTGCGGCGCCGTCGGCCAATTTGTCGGGCAAACCCAGCCCCACCACCGCCCAGGACGTCTGGACCGATATGCAGGGCCGCCTGCCTCTGATTCTGGACGGCGGGGCCTGTGCCGTGGGGGTGGAGTCCACCGTGGTGTCGGTGGTGGGGGAGAAACCCACCCTCCTGCGCCCCGGCTACATCACCCTGGAGGACCTGGAACGGGCTCTGGGGGAGGAAGTGGTCCTGTCGGGGGCCATCCTGGAAAAGCTGGCCGAGGGCGAGGTGGCCCGCAGCCCCGGCATGAAGTACAAACATTACGCCCCCAAGGCGGATATCACCATCCTGAACGGCAGCTTTGACCAGTTCAAGGCCTATGTCCAGGCCCACGCCGACCAGGACCCCGCCTGCCTGTGCTTCACCGGCGAGGCGGCCCGGCTGCCCTTCCCCTGCGTGGAATACGGCCGGGAGGGGGACGGGGCGGACCAGTCCAAACACATTTTCCGGTGCCTGCGGGCCCTGGATGAACAGGGGGACCGGGTGGTCTACGCCCGCTGCCCCCAGAAGGACGGCGTGTCCATGGCGGTGTACAACCGCCTGATCCGCGCCGCGGCGTTCCGGGTGATCGACCTATGATGACGGTAGCCATCACAGGCCGCAGCGGCTGCGGCAAATCCACCGTGACCGAGTGTTTTGTCTCCCGGGGCATCCCCACCGTGGACGCCGACCAGCTGTCCCGCCAGATCCTGCAGCCCGGCTCGCCGGTGCTGGAGAAGCTGGCGGAGCGGTTCGGGCCGGATATCCTGGAGGATGGGGTGCTCAACCGCCGCCTGCTGGCGGACCGGGCTTTCGCCACCCCCGAGGGCAAACAGGCCCTGGACGCCATCACCCATCCCGCCATTGTAGAGGGGATTCAGGCGGCGGGCCGGGCGGCCCGTCAGGCCGGCAGCCCCCTCTTTGTCATCGACGGGGCGGTGCTGGTGGGCAGCGCCCTGGATGGGGCGTGGGACCGCCTGGTGGTGGTGGCCGCCCCCTATGAGACCAGCGTCCAGCGGATTGTCCTGCGGGACGGCATCCGGCCCGAAATGGCCCGGCGCCGCCTGGACGCCCAGCTGCCCGAGGCCCGGCTGCGGGCCCGGGCGGACGTGGTGCTGGAAAACGACGGCACCCGGGACCAGCTGCGCCAAAAGGCTGAGGCCCTGGTGGACCAGCTGCTGGCCCAGGCAAAGGGAGGTGCGGTTGAGAGGATTTGAACGTGCGAAAGAGACTCATCGCCCTGATTCTGGCGGTGGTGGTGCTGGCCTGTATGCCGGCCCTGGTGCGCCAGGTGGAGCGGCAGCTCTACCCCTGCAAATTCCCCGATATCGTCCATACTTACGCGGCGGAATATGACCTGGACCACCTGCTGATCTATACCTTTATCCGCACCGAGAGCGGCTTTGACCCCGAGGCGGTGTCCAATATGGGGGCCCGCGGCCTGATGCAGATGACCGAGGAGACCTTCGACTGGCTCAAGACCAAGCTGGCCCCCCAGGAGGACCTGACCTTCGACGACCTCTATGACCCCGACTGCGCGGTGCGGTTCGGGGCGTATTACCTGCGGCTGTGCCTGGACCGGTACGGCGGGGACGTGGCCACCGCGGCCGCGGCCTATCACAGCGGGTGGGGGACGGTGGACAGCCTGCTCAACCGCGAGGACTATGCGGGGGACGGCCGGACCCTGCCCAGCTTCCCCTACAGCAACATGAACCACTACGTGGAGAAGATTCTCCGCAGCTATGAACGCTATACGGAGCTGTACGGCTCCAGTATATAAAAATGAAAAAGGGCGTCTGCGGGCCGCTCCCCGCTCCGCCCTTCGGATGGAAAACGAGGTATACACTATGAAAGAACTGACCGAAATGCAGAAGAAGGCCAAAGAGCTTCTGTATGAGCCCGAGTACAAGTCGGACAAGGACGCCGCCGTGCGCCAGGCAGCCGCAGACTTTGCCGAGGGCTACAAGGATTTCATCACCCGCTGCAAGACCGAGCGGGAGGTGGCCGTCTACGCTGAGAAGGCCCTGCAGGACGCCGGCTATCAGCTGTTTGACGACCGCAAGAAGTACAACCCCGGCGACAAGGTCTATTGGATCCACCACAAGAAGGTGGTTCTGTGCGCCACCATCGGCACCCGCTCCCTGGAGGACGGCTTCCGCCTGATGATCGCCCACATCGACAGCCCCCGCCTGGACATCCGTCCCAACCCCCTGTATGAGGCTGCCCACTTCAGCTACTTCAAGACCCACTACTACGGCGGCATCCGCAAGTACCAGTGGGCCACCATGCCCCTGGCCATCCATGGCGTGCTGACCCGCGCCGACGGCAGCTCGGTCACCGTCCAGGTGGGCGAGGACGTGGGGGACCCCGCTTTCTGCATCACCGACCTGCTGCCCCACCTGAGCGCCGAGCAGAACAAGCGTGAGCTGTCCGACGGCATCCGCGGCGAGGAGCTGAACATCCTGATTGGTTCCGACGCCGTGGCCGACGAGGACATCAAGGAGAAGGTCAAGCTCAGCACCATGATGCTGCTGAACGAGAAGTACGGCATCACCGAGAAGGACTTCACCCGCGCCGAGCTGGAGATCGTCCCCGCCACCCCCGCCCGCGACATCGGCTTTGACCGGTCCATGGTCGGCGGCTACGGCCAGGACGACCGCGTGGACGCATACCCCGCCCTGATGGCCGAGATCCAGGTCAAGAACCCCGCCTACACCACCGTCTGCGTCCTGGCAGACAAGGAGGAGATCGGCAGCTACGGCATCACCGGCATGGGCAGCGCCTTCACCTATGACTGGCTGCGCCAGCTGTGCGCCTGCCAGGGCGCCGACTCCATCCGCGCCTTCCGCAGCAGCCTGTGCCTGTCGGCGGACGTCACCGCCGCCTATGACCCCACCTGGGCCAGCGCATTCGAGCCCCAGAACGGCACCTATGCAGGCCGCGGCGTGGCCTTCTTCAAGTACACCGGCAGCCGCGGCAAGAGCGCTGCCAACGACGCCACCGCCGAGCAGATGGGCTACCTGACCCGTATGCTGGATGAGGCCGGCGTGGCATGGCAGGTGGGCGAGCTGGGCCGCATCGACCTGGGCGGCGGCGGCACCGTGGCCACCGAGGTGGCCCGCTACGGCATCCCCGTGGTGGACATCGGCGTGCCGGTGCTGTCCATGCACTCTCCCTTCGAGGTGGTCAGCAAGACCGACCTGTACATGGCTTACCGTGCGTTCAGCACCTTTGCAGCCGCGGAGGAGTAAACCCAAAAGCGTAACCCCGTGGAGCGGCGCGGCGTCAGCCTGCGCCGCTCCTTTTGCGGGTTGGGGGAGGATCGTATGACAAAACTCAAGCAGTTTCTCAAACAGGAGACGGTGCTGGCGGTGGCGGCGGCCCTGGCGGTGGTTTCGGCCTTTTTTGTCCGGCCGGACGCGGCCTATCTGGGGTATATTGACTGGCGCACCCTGGCGATTTTGTTTTCCCTGATGACGGTGATGGCGGGCCTGCGGCGGCAGGGCGTCTTTGACCGGATGGGCCGGGCCCTGCTGGCCTTGAGCGGCGGCACCCTGCAGCTGGTGCTGGTGCTGGTGGGTCTGTGCTTTTTCGGCAGCATGTTCATCACCAACGACGTGGCCCTGCTGACCTTTGTGCCCTTCACCTTTGCGGTGCTGGACAGCATGGGCGGCGAAATGCGTCAAAAGCTGGCCCTGCCGGTGGTGTGCATGCAGACGGTGGCGGCCAACCTGGGCAGTATGCTCACCCCCATCGGCAACCCCCAGAACCTCTACCTCTACGGCAAGAGCGGCATGGGGATGGGTGCCTTTGTGGCCCTGATGCTGCCCTACAGCCTGGCGTCCCTGGTGATGCTGGTGGCCTGGGCGGTGCTGGTGTGCCGTGGCCAGCGGTCGGGGTCGGGGCCCTTCCTGGAGTCCCGCCAGAACGCCCCCTCCAGCCGCAGAATCATCGGCATGTATGGCGTGCTGTTTGTGGTCTGCCTGCTGGCGGTGATGCGGGTGCTGCCCTATGGGGCGGCCCTGGCGGCGGTGCTGCTGGCGGCCCTGGCGGCCGACCGGGACACCCTGGGCGGGGTGGACTATTCGCTGCTGCTGACCTTTGTGGCCTTCTTCATCTTCATCGGCAACCTGGGCCGGATTCCCGCCTTTTCCAGCTGGCTGCAGGGGATCATTGCCGGGCGGGAGGTGCTGGTGTCGGTGCTGGCCTCCCAGGTCACCAGCAACGTCCCGGCGGCGCTGCTGCTGTCCGGCTTCACCCAGAACACCCAGGCTCTCATCATCGGCACCAACCTGGGCGGCCTGGGCACCCTGATTGCCTCCATGGCCAGCCTGATTTCCTACCGCCAGATTGCCCGGGAGGAGCCGGAGGGAAAGGGGAAGTACTTCGCCCTGTTCACCCTGTCCAATGTGGTGTTTTTGGCGGCCCTGCTGGGCCTGTGGGCGGTGCTGTCCCTGTGACGGCCGGCCCGGCCGGGGGACAGCGGTCTGACCGGGTTCCCCTGGGATGACCCCCGCCCGGACAGGGGCGTGAAACCCGCCTCCGCCGGAAATACGGGGCAGGTTTTCCCGGAAGGGCATCCCCATAAATACCGCAAACGATAAAAAGTCCGCCGTTTCGGCCCTGCGGGGCGCGGAAGCGGCGGATTTTTGTTTGGATGCCCGGACACAGGGAAGCCCCCGGCGAGCCTGCCAACTGGGGGCCGGGTCAGGCCAGCTCGTCATACAGCTGGGAGATGGTGCAGAAGGTGTAGCCGTTGTCCTTGTACCAGCGGATGATGTCGGGCAGGGCCTCGGCGGTGGTGCCGGTGGTGGCGGAGTCGTGCATCAGGACGATGCAGCGGTCCAGGCCCTCGCTGCCGTGGGTGACGTTGTAATACACCTCAGAGGCGGAGAGCTTTTCGCCGGCGGCGTCCTCGGCGCAGACGTTCCAGTCCACCCAGCGCCAGCCCCGCTGTTCGGCCTGGGTCTTGAGCTCGGCCATAATGCCGCTGCCGCCGTATTTCCGGCTGACGGTGTTGGTGCTGCCTCCGGGGAACCGCAGGCACCGGATGGCCGACGTGTCGGCATAGGGGGCCAGCCGCTCCCGCAGCAGGTCGATGTCGTTCCAAAAGGCGTCGGTGCTGCGGTAGATGTCGCTGTACTTGTGGGAGGCGGAGTGGAGGGCGATCTCGTGGCCGGCCTGCTGGGCCTGCTGGATCAGGGGCAGGTGCTTTTCGTTGGATTCGTTGGCCACCACAAAGAAGGTGGCGGAGACGTTTTCAGCCGCCAGCGCCTGCAGGACGGCGGGGGTGGTTTTGCTGGGGCCGTCGTCGAAGGTGAGACAGACCCGGCGGGCGGCGGTGTCCTCGCCCGAGACGTTGGTGTCCTGCTGGGCGGCCACCGCCTCCAGAAAGCGGGTGTCCGGGGCGGCGGTCAGGTCCTCGGCCCGGCACAGGGCCAGGGGCCCCGCCGACAGGCCCCACCCCAGCCCGAACCCCGCCACGGCGCTGACGGCCGCCAGCAGGAGGGTGCGCACCGCGCCGTGCGCCCGGAAAAATGAAAACTGCATAGAATGCCTCCTTGCGTGGGAAAGAATTCAGTAACAGCATATGAGGCGGAAAAATTTCTATGAAACCCCTGAAAAACAAATTGACGGCTTGACTTTGGAGCCCAACTGTGCTATTATAATCAAGCAGTTCGCACACGGCCCCGGCAAAGGGCGCCGCGGATAGATATGCGAGGGTGGCGGAACTGGCAGACGCGCACGTTTGAGGTGCGTGTGGGTAACCTTGAGGGTTCAAATCCCTTCCCTCGCACCACGACGGGTGCTCTTATAGCAAAACGCTGTAAGGACACTCGTTTTATTGTAACAGGGCCTTTTCCCCAAAAAAGGCTTTTCCATATTTCCGGCGGCGCCCCATCCGCGCCGCCCCAACCGGATAGGTCTCTATAGCTCAGCTGGATAGAGCGTTCGCCTCCTAAGCGGAAGACGGTCAAGAACCTCTTTCCGCTGGGAAAAATGCAGATGGCAGTTCAAAATTGATCAAGCGCACCCCCGAAAAACCGGCTTCTGACGGCTGAAAGAGGTGCAAAAAAGCCCAAAAACTGGAAAATCGGCACCGGCTGGGACGGCTGAAAAGCCTCCGAAGGCAAAAAACACAAAATAAAGCAAAAACCGAAAACCAGTTAAGATTCAAACAAAAAATCTCCCAAAAACTATAAGTCTCCGTAGCTCAGTTGGATAGAGCGCGAGCCTCCTAAGCCCGAGGCCCCCGGTTCAAGCCCGGGCGGGGACACCAGAACAGGCGGAAAATTGGTCAGACGCGAAAGTCTGCCTCCAGTTTTCCGCCTTTTTTGTTGGGAAAACCAGGTTTTTCCAGCCCAAAACGGGAACGAGGCTAAATTTTAAAAAAGTTCTTAGCCGAAAACCAATGAAAAAGGGCCTGGGCCTAGAAGGAATTTTCGAGGTCCCTTTTCAGGCCGGACTAAAAAAGAACAAAGCTCCAATTCCCAACGATGTCATTTAACGATCATTCACCAAAAATTGGAAGCCCAAACAGGAAAAAATGGAAGATGATTCCAGAAATGCGAAAAAACCCGCATCGGAACATTAGCTCCCATTCTATAGAAATCAGAAACATCCAGGAGACTGACGGCTTTTTTGGTCGGTCTATGCGGAATATACATAGCGGCTCTGACTTGCCAGGATATGGCAGATCAGGGCCGCTTTTTGTTTTCCCGAGACAATGAAAGGAGTCAGTACGATGGAAGATCGGAACTACATCATGATCGACGGTGTTCGCTACCACGCAGACCGCCCGGCCGACTGCCGGTTCTGCCAGTTCTGGAAAAACAGGAGGCGGGGCTGCATCCTGGGCAGAGAGAACTGCTACTACCTGGCCCAGGTCGTCATCACCGAAGAAGAACGGAAGTGCGAGGGCTGCCGGTATGCGGTGGGCGCCCCCTGCGTCAGTGCCTGCTGCTATAAGGACCTGGAACGGGACCTGTGGAAGCAGCGTGAAGCAAAGGCTGCAAGGAGGAAGAACGGTCATGGGTAAGAAAACGGGAGACATCCGCCGAGCGGAGAAACTGATCCAGAAAAAAGAGCGGCAGACCAAAAAGGCCAAGCGGCCGGCCTGCTGCGGCAGCTGTGAATACAACCAGCCCAACTTCAAGTATAGAACCTGCCTGTTTGTCCGGTGTCCGATGGACAAGACCCGGAGGACGCTGCGGGACAAGCCGCTGCGCAAAGATAAGTTCTCGGCATAACGGAAGAACGGACGGCCCCTTCGGGAAGGAACGAAGGGGCCTCTTTTGATGAACCAGCAACAGAGTAAAGGAGACTCAGTTATGGAAAACATGATGGCCAGCTTCAGCAGCAAAGAGTTCGGACAGATTCGCGTGATCCAGGAGAACGGCAAGTGCCTGTTCTGTGCCAGCGATGTAGCAAAAGCACTCGGCTATGCTAAGCCGGAGAACGCGATCGGGCGTCATTGCCGGTGTACCCTGAAACGGGGTACACCTCATCCCCAGTCTCCGAACAAGATGATGGAGATGGTTTTTATCCCTGAAGGTGATGTTTACCGGCTGATCGTTCACAGCAAACTGCCCGCTGCGGTGCGGTTTGAGCGCTGGGTGTTCGATGAGGTCCTCCCCACCATCCGCAAGCACGGCGGCTACCTGGGTGAATCGCTGATGGAGCAGATCGAGAGAGACCCGGAAATCCTTTTCCGCTTTGCCGACGCCCTGGTCAAGGAGCGGAGGGAAAACAAAGCGCTGCGGAAGGAGCTGCTGAACCTGAAGCCCAAGGCAGAGTTCTACGACGCCTTTGTGAATCCGGGTGACTGCACCAACATCCGGGCCACGGCCAAGGAACTGAATGTGCCCGAGCGGCTGTTCTGCAAGTATCTCCAGCATAAGAAGTATCTCTACCGTGCCCCTGCCGGAAACCTGATGCCCTACGCGGGACCCTTCCGTCGGGGCCTTTTCATTGTCAGGGACTTCTACAACCGGGATACCGGTTTCTTCGGCTGCTACACCCTGTTCACCCCGGCCGGAAAAGATGAGCTGCGCCGGCAGCTGGCCGAGATTGAGGCATGGCAGAGGTAAGATTGCCTCCCTGCCCACAGATGACAGACACAGATGATCTAGAGCAAACCCAGAAAATAGAGTGAAGTCACCGCCGCACTGTACAGCAGTGGTATGATAAATGTGGAGATGATGAATATGCTTCACAATGAATCACGGAACTTA
>NZ_NFKB01000017.1:0-56441 GCF_002160175.1 Faecalibacterium sp. An192 | reverse complement strand
GTACTGGGGCGCTGGGGTTGGGTCTGCATGGCCAGCAGCCGGGCTTTCAGCTCATCGGGGGCCTTCAGCTCGTCCACCTCCATTTGATATTCAAACCATTTCATCCTCGATTTCCTCCTCCAGCATGGTATGTAGAAGGGCCCGCGCCCGGTGCAGCCAGCTGAGCACCGTATTGGTGGGTGCGCCCACCAGCCGCCCGATCTCCGCCGCCGTATACCCCTCGTAGTAGTGCAGATAAACGGCATTTCGGTAATGTTCGGGCAGGGCGCGCACCGCGTCCAGCACGCTGCCGTCGGCAGCCGCCGGCGCCGGCATGGTCTCATCCAGAGGGACATCCTTCTGGCTGGCCGCGCGGGTCAGATCATGGCAGCGGTTGATGGTTACCCGCAGAAGCCATGCTTTCAGGTGTTCTTCGCTGGAAAAGCCGCCGCGGTACCTCAACAGCTTCTCAAACACATCCTGAACCACGTCTTCTGCATCGGCGGTACTGCTGCAGTGATGCACTGCTGCACGGTACACCGTGTCACTGTATTTCTCCACCGCAAGGCGGAACAATTCTTCCTGACTGATACGCCACATAGTCGCTCCTTTACCGGCTTTGCAGGCCCTTTCACCTGAGATACGTTTTGCCCCTGGCAAATATTGCATCCAACCGCCGGTGTTTTTTATGGTGACCGCCCGGGCGGGTCCGGGCAGGCTGTTCGCTTGAATCCGGCTCTATTGTACCATCTCCTGTGGTACAGAGCAGGCGCTTTGCGCCGATTTTGCATCCATATCCTTTGGATATTATACCGTGTCCGCCAAAGCGGACAAAAACCAGTCCGCGCGGCGCGCGCACTACTGGGTCAAATAGCTGCTTTTGCAGCTATTATACCGTGTCCGCCAGAGCGGACAAAAACCAATCCGCGCAACGCGCGTACTTCTGGGTCAAATAGCTGCTTTTGCAGCTATTATACCGTGTCCGCCAGAGCGGACAAAAACCAATCCGCGCAGCGCGCGCACTTCTGGGTCAAATAGCTGCTTCTGCAGCTATCTTTTGCAGCTATTATACCATGGCCCGGCCCAAAACAAAAGGCCCCCGCTCCCTGAAAAGAACTGCCAGCCCAGCCAGCCCCTGCCTGCAAAAAAGCCAGGCCCGGGGGCCGGGTCTGGCTGTGCCGATGCAAAAGTATCAGAACTGGGACCGCCAGCCCGCCTCAAAGGCCTCCTCGAAGGCCCGTTCGGCGGGGGTGCCGGGGGCCGGAATCTCCACCGTCTCCCCCGTCCAGGAGGACAGGTAGATGGCATTGGAGAGGGTCAGGCTCTTGCGGCCCTCCTCCCAGGGGGCCAGCAGGTCCCCGCTGCGGCCGGTGCGGACGCAGTCTGCAAAGTTCCGCAGCACATCCGCGTAGGCGTCGGGGTCCTTCTCCATGGGATGGGTCTCCCAGTGGGCGGACGGCTTCTCAAAGCCGGTGCCGGGGGCGTTGCGGTACTCCAGCTCGGGGCGGTCCAGGCGGGCAATCTTGACCCCGTCGGGCTCGCAGACGATGAGGCCGTCGTCCAGGGCGATTTCCAGCCGGTTGACCCCCGGGGCCTCGCCGGTGGAGGCAGTGAACACGCCGGTGGCGCCGCCGGGCCATTCCAGATAGGCGGTGACCTCGTCCTCCACCGGGATGGGATGGTATTTGCCGTTGTGGCAGAAGGCCCGGGTCCGGGCCGGCATGCCGCAGATCCACTGAAGCATATCCAGGTTGTGGGGGCACTGGTTCAGCAGGGTGCCGCCGCCGTCCTTCTCCCAGCTGCCCCGCCAGCCGCTGCCGGCATAGTAAGCGTTGGACCGGTACCAGTCGGTCACCGTCCAGCTCACCCGCTTCACCTTGCCCAGCTGGCCGCTGTGCACCAGCTGATGAATCATACGGTAGGACGGGAAGGTCCGCTGCTGGAAAATATACCCGCACACCAGCCCCTCGGGGCGGGCCTGTTCCATCTGGCGGGCCTGGCTGCTGCGGATGCCGGCGGGCTTATCGCTCAGCACGCACAGTCCCCGCTGCATGGCGGCCTCCGCCTGCTCCTGATGGAGCCGGTGAGGGGTGGCGATGATGACCGCATCCAGCGCCAGCTGTCCGGCATCCACCGCCGCAAACAGGGCGTCCGCCGTGGGGTACACCGGCAGATCCTCCGGCAACGTCAGGCCCCGGGCCGCCAGCATCTCGGGCTTCACCCGGGTGACCGCCGCCAGGGCCATCCCCGGCACCTTCCCCGCCAGCAGCAGGCCCGCATACTGGCTGCCCATATTTCCCATGCCGATGACGGCGGCGCGAAGGATTTCTTGTTCTCTCATGGTGCAAACGCCTCCCTTTTACTTCCAGATGCGGGGGCCGCTCTGGCGCTGATACCAGCCGCCGGACAGCCCCTGCCCTGTGGTTTCCTGTTCCAGTCCCGTCCCGGGGGTCACCGCCGGGGACGTCATCAGCAAAGCCGTATAGGCGTCCTCCAGCGCGTCGGCCAGGGGGTAGATCTCCTCCCCTGTCTCCATGTACCGCTTCATCCCCACCAGCATCCGGGCGATGGCGGTTTCGTCCTCCGGCAGGCCGCACCGGCCGAAGGGCGGCGCATACAGTTCCCGGCCCCGGAAGGTGATGCCCAGCACCTCCCCGCCGGGGTCCTGGCGGATGTCCAGGGTATCCCATTCGGGCAGGTTGGCCTGGTTGAGCCAGAAGACCTCCCGGCCGTCCAGCTCGCCCCGGGTGCCCCGCAGGCGGAGGGTCCGGGGCCGGATGGGGCTGCGGTACTGGTCGGACATGAAGTCATAAGACCCGGTGCGGCCGCTCTCATACTCAAACAGGGCCTGGCGCTGTTCCTTCATCACCACCCGGCCCTCGGTGAGGACCTCGGTGCGGGTGCGGGTGTCGGTGACCGGCACCAGGAAGGTATTGCCGGTGACGCGGAACTCCTCCCGGCCCAGGCCCAGCAGGCCCCGCAGCATGCCGGCGGCGTGGTAGTCATGCATGGCCGACAGATACGCCGACACCGGCTCCCCCAGCAGGCCGCTGTCCATCAGCCGCAGCACTGCGGTATAGTAGGGGTAGAAGCGGTACTGCTCCGCCACCTGGACCCTGGCCCCCGCCTGCTGCATCCGCCACAGGGTGTCCAGCTCCTCCCGGGTGAGGGCGGCGGGGGTCTCGGACAGCACCCCGAACCCACGGTCCAGCCACTGGCGGACCACCGGGGCCATATTCTGCTTGCTCACCGCCGACACCACAAAGTCGGGGCGGCTGTCGGCCACGTCCGCCTCCCGGGAGGTGGCGGGCAGGCCGTATTCCTGCCGGAGACGGGCCGCCTTTTCCTCGGTGCGGCAATAAAGGGCGGTGAGCTCAAACTGCTGGGGCAGGGCCTGGGCGATCCGCCCGTAAAACAGGGACCGCCAGCCCGAGCCGATGACGGCATACCGGATTTTCTGCATGGTGCGCTACCTCCTGCTTGTTCTCTAAAACGCGAAAAGGCCCCACAACGTGCTCGTTGTGAGGCCTCCTCTTGGAGCTGGTGACAGGAGTTGAACCTGCAACCCACTGATTACAAATCAGTTGCGCTGCCATTGCGCCACACCAGCAGAAGTGAATACACAGATAGTATACCACTTTGCCGGCGTTTTGGCAAGGCAAACTTATTTCCCGGCTCCGGCCCGGAGGGCGGCGTCCACCGCCGCAAAGTCCTCCAGCGTCAGCTGTTCGGGGCGGACCCGGGGGTCCAGGCCGGCGGCTTCCAGGGCCGCGGTCACCTGGGGCCGGGGAATGCCCAGGCCGGCGGCGATGGAGTTGGCGGCGGTCTTGCGGCGCTGGCCAAAGGCCGCCCGCACCAGGGCAAAATAGGCTTTTTCGTCCGGCACCGACACGGCGGGGGTGGGGCGGATATCCATCCGCACCACCGCACTGGTGACCTTGGGGGCGGGATAGAAGCTGCCGGCCTGGACGCTGAACATCATCCGGGGCTGGGCAAAATACCGGACGGCGCAGCTGACCGCGCCGCTCTCCCGGGTTCCGGGCAGGGCCGCCAGCCGCTCGGCGGCCTCCTTCTGGACCATGACGGTGATGTTGTCGATGGGGAGCTTGTCCTCCAGCAGCTTCATGATGATGGGGCTGGTGATATAGTAGGGCAGGTTGGCGCAGACCACCACCTTCATCCCGGGGAATTCCTGGGCGGCCAGGGCCTTCAGGTCGGTCTTGAGGACGTCCTGCAGGACCACCTTCACGTTGTCAAAGCCGGCCAGGGTTTCCTCCAGCACCGGGGGCAGCCGCTTGTCCACCTCCACCGCCACCACCTTGCCGGCGCGGCGGGCCATCTCCTTGGTCAAAACGCCGATGCCGGGGCCGATCTCAATGACGCCGCAGCTGCGGTCGATGCCGGCGGCGTCCACAATCTTGGGCGGGACCCCCGGGTTGACGATGAAGTTCTGCCCAAAGCCCTTGGACAGGGCGAAGTCGTATTTCTCACACAGGGCGCGGATGGTGGCAAGGTCGGTCAGCTCCATAGGGGGTTCTCCTCTCTCTCAAACCCACAAAAGACCTCCGGCGCGGGCCGGGGGTCTTTTGCAAAAACAAATTCTTCTCAGGCGGCTTCATCGCCGGAGGCAGCTTCGCTGGAAGCAGCCTCACTGGATGCGGCCCCGGTGGAGGCGGCCGAATCGGCGCCGGCGTCCTCCGCAGGGGTCTCGGCCGCTGCGTCCTCGGGGACGGCCTCACTGGAGGCGGCCTCGCTGGCAGCGATCATGCCGCTGACGGTGGCGCTGCCGGTCATGGTCTGGGCGGTGCTGACCGCGCGCTGGACCTGGGGATCGGTGTCCAGGGTGAAGTCGTAGAAGGCGCCCTGTTCATCGCTGTTCAGAGCCCGCTCCACGTCCACCGTCAGGCCGGTGCCGTCAAAGCTCTCGCCGTTGGAGGCCACCAGCTTGGCCACCGTGACCACCACGGCGCTGCCGTCGCTCAGGCGCTGGGGGCTGCTCTGGATGGTGCCCTTGCCGTAGGTGGTGGTGCCCACCAGGCGGGCGCCGCTCATATCCCGCAGGCAGCTGGCGAACAGTTCCGCTGCGCTGGCGGTGTTGCCGTTCACCAGGCAGACCATGGGCAGCTCCACCACGCTGTCCCCGCTGCTGCTGCCCAGGGCCTCACGGGTGCCGTCCTTGGCCTCGGCCCAGGCCATGACCCCCTCGGGGCAGACCAGGTCGATGCAGTTGAGGGCAGCGTCCAGCAGACCGCCGGCATTGTCCCGCAGGTCAAAGATCAGGCTGGACGCGCCGGCGCTGCGCAGGCTGCGGATGGCGTAATCCAGCTCGCTGAGGGTGGTGGCGTCAAACTGGCGGATCTTGATATAGCCCACGTTGCCCGCCGTCATCTGATAGTCCACCGTGGTGGCGATATAGCCCGAACGGGTCAGGTCCACCGCCTGTTCGGTGGAGGTGGAGTCCAGCCAGGCGATATGCACCGTGGTGCCCGCCTCGCCCCGGAGCCGGGCCTGGATGGCGTCGGCGCTGCTGAAGGTCTTTACATCCTCGCCGTCAATGGAGATGATGTAGTTGCCGGCGGTGATACCGGCCTCCTGGGCCGGGGAACCGTCGTAGACCTTCAGGACCTTGGCGTAGCCGGTCTGGTCCTGGGCCAGCTCCACACCAATACCCATCAGGACGCCGTTCTGGATGTCCAGCAGCTCGGTGTAGGCCTCGGCGGTGTAGTACCGGGCGTAACGGTCGCCGGTGCCCACCAGGTAGCCCGCCGCGATGGTGTCATACAGCAGGGTCTCATCGATGGTGTAGTAGTCATTGCTGCGGACGTAGCGGTCCAGCTCAGCAATCTTGCTGTACATGTTCTCTTTTTCCTTCACGTTGCTGACGGTGCTGTCAAACAGCCGCATGGCCAGCAGCATGGTGACCGAGAAGGTCACGGTCATGGCCAGGATGACGATGGTCAGCATCATCCCCACCGAGATTTTCTTATTCATCGGCGCCTCCTATCAGCCCAGCAGCATCGCAACGGTGCTGCCCAGCAGCGACAGTGCCAGCAGCCCTGCCAGGATGATGCACGCGACGCGCTGAAAGCGCTTGTGTTTATCGGTTTTCATACTTTCATACCGCCTCTCTGCGTTTTGGGATCAACTTAAATGGGAATGTAACTGCGGGGGTTCACCCGTCCGGCGTTGGTCTTGCCCTGCCAGACCTCCAGGTGGAGGTGGTTGCCGGTGGAGTTGCCGGTGGAGCCCACATAGCCAATGACTTCGCCCTGGCTGACGTAGGTTCCCTGCTTGGCGGCAATCCGGCTCATATGGCCGTACAGGGTGGAATAGGCCTTGCCGTCGCTCATGGTGCCGTGGTAGATGACCACGTAGTTGCCGTAGCCGCCGGTGCTCCAGCCTGCCACCGACACATAGCCGCCGGCGGCCGCATAGATGGGCGTACCGCCCGGGGCGGCAAAGTCGATGCCGCCGTGGAGCTTATACACGCCGGTGACGGGGTTGGTGCGGTAGCCGTACTCACTGGAAATGCGGCTGTAGGTCTTGAGGGGGCAGATGAACCCGGTGAAGCTCAGCTGGCTCTGGCTGGCGGCCGCCGACGAAATGATGGACTGAATCTGCTGCTGCACAGCCTCATAGTCCATTTCATCCGACTCGATGGCCTCCTGGGCCTCCTTCTGGGCGGCCGCGGCCTCGTCCTGGGTCAGCTGGGCCTGGGAGATGCTGGCGTTCAGCTCGCTCTGCTTGGCCTGCATCTGGTAGTTTTTGGCGTCCAGGTTGGCCTTCTGGGTTTCCAGGGCGGCCTTTTCGGTCTCCAGCTGCTTATGGTCGTTCTCCAGATCCAGCTTGGCGGCCTCCAGGTCGTCCAGCATCTGGGTCTCCTTGACCGAGATATCCTGCATCATCTCGCTGAAGGTCAGCAGCTGATACAGGTCGGTGACCGCCGACAGCATGGCCACGCTGCCGCCTTCCCGCAGCTCCTGCATGGCACCCATAAAGGTCTTGAAGTCGGCCCACTGGTTGTCAATGTCGATTTCCTTCTGGTCGATCTCGGCCTGTTTGGCGATGATCTCCTGTTCCTTCTGGCCGATGGCGTTCTGGACCTGGGCAATCTCACCCTTCAGCACCGAAATCTGGCTCTGGATCACGGTGACCTGCTGGCGCAGCTCCTCCTCCAGAGCGGCAGCGGCACTCTCCCGCTTTTTGGCGTCGGCCAGCTCCTGACGGTGCTGGGCCATGCTGGACTGGATCTGTTCCAGCTGTTTCTGCAGGTCGGACACGCTGGTGGCCGAGGATGCCTGCGGCACGGCGCTGAGGGCCGTCATCAGGCAGAAGGCCGCCGTCAGCAGACTGACCGTCCGCAGCAGCCGCTCCTTCAGCCGGATTCTCTTTCCATGCTTCGCCGTCTTCACCAATGCCCCTCCTTTTGTTGTCAACACGTTGTCGCACCCGGTCATCAGACGTTCAGGTGCTTGCGGATCGAGAACAGGCTGCCCAGGCCGCCCACCAGGGCGCCGCCGGCCACGCTGCTGGTGAGCACGGTGGACCAGACATCGTCCACCGGCACCAGCGAGGTGCCCAGCAGGATCTCCCACACGCCGCTCAGGCCGCTGGCGGCGCTGATGAGGTAGTAGTACAGACCCAGCACGCTGCTGGCCGACACCACGCCGGCGATCAGGCCGATGGCCAGGCCCTCCATCAAAAAGGGCAGGGTCACCAGCCAGTTGGTGGCGCCCACGTACTTCATAATCTCGATCTCACGGCGGCGGGCAAAGACGCTCAGGCGGATGGTGCTGCCCACCGTGATGACGCTGACCACCATCAGCACCAGCACGAAGGCCCGGCCCATCCGGGTGACGCCCTCCTGGATCTGGACAAAGATGCTGCCCATCTCCACCGGGGCGGTGACTTTCACCACGCCGGGTATCGTCTCCATCTGGCTGCTGATCCGGTTCAGCTGGCTCAGGTCCGCCACCGTCACGCGGTAGTTGGCCTTGAAGGGGTTGTCGTTTTCAAACTCGTCCCAGAGGGCTGCATATTCCTCCATGTAGCTCTCGTAGGTGTTGAGGACGTCCTGTTTGGACATATAGCTGACGTTGGTCACGCCGCTGATGGCGGAAATCTGCTCCCCCACCGCCGCGGCGGTGGCGTCGTCGCAGGCGGGGTCCAGAAAGACCACCGTCTCGTTTTGGCGGCCCAGGTAGCCGATCATGCTGTCCACATTGACCTCCACCAGGCTGGCCATGGTGTTCAGGCTCATACAGACCGCCAGGGACGCCACACAGGCGATGGTCATGGCCCAGTGGGTCCCCAGGTTGCGCAGGCCGCGCCCGGTCAGAAATCCAAAAGTTGAAAGTTTCACAGGACTGCCTCCTCACGCGCAGCAGGCACATCCGAGACGATCCTGCCATGATTCAATGTAACAACACGCTGATGGAACCGGTGGACCAGCTCGTGCTCATGGGTGACCACCAGGACGGTGATGCCGGTTTTGCTCACCTGCTCCAGCAGCTCCATCATCTCGAGGCTCAGCTCGGGGTCGATGTTGCCGGTGGGCTCGTCCGCGATGACCAGCTTGGGCGCATGAACCAGGGCCCGGGCCACCGCCACGCGCTGCTGCTCGCCGCCCGACAGGTAGTCGGGGTAGCAGTTGGCCTTGTCCTCCAGGTGCACCAGCTCCAGCATATAGGGCACCCGCTCCTCGATCTCCTTTTGGGCGATGTTGGTGACGTGCATGGCGAAGGCCACGTTCTCATAGACCGTCATGCTGGGAATGAGGCGGAAGTCCTGGAAGATAATCCCCATCTGACGGCGTATGTAGGGGATCTTGTGGCGGCGCAGGGCGGCGATGTCGTTGCCGTTCACATACACCTTACCCTCGGTGGGGACAATCTCCCGCAGGATCAGCTTGAGCAGGGTGGATTTGCCCGCGCCCGAGTGACCCAGCAGAAAGACGAACTCACCCGGGTCGGCGCGGAAGTTGATGTCCTCCAGCGCCAGGCGGCCGCCCTTTTTGTATTCCATGGATACGTGTTCAAAATTCACCATTGGTATATCTGGCATGGGTATACGTCTCCGTTTTTCAGATTTTTTGCCCTGAGGCAGTCAAAAACAAGACCGGCCCCACGGTGGCCGCCGGCCGGTCCGCACCGGCGCGCCGGGCGCCGGGGTACGTCTTTGGTTGAGCTGGGTCCCCGCCGGCCTGCGGGCCGGGCAGGGGCCAGGCCGCAAAAGGCGGAAACCCCCTGCCCCGCACTCAGGGCATGAGGTCCCGCCCCCACGGGCGCCGCCGGGCGCCTTAATATTTGGCCGGGTTGTTGGACAGGTACTTCTTGACCATCAGCGCCACCTTGAAGACGATGGCGTCGTCAAATTCCCGCAGGTCCAGGCCGGTCAGCTTTTTGATTTTTTCCAGGCGGTAGACCAGGGTGTTGCGGTGGACAAACAGGCCGCGGCTGGTCTCGGACACGTTCAGGTTGTTCTCAAAGAAGCGCTGGATGGTGAACAGGGTCTCCTGGTCCAGGCTCTCGATGCTGCCCTGCTTGAAGACTTCCTTCAGGAACATCTCACACACGGTGGTGGGCAGCTGATAAATCAGGCGGGCAATGCCCAGGTTGTCGTAGCGGATGATCTGCTTCTCGGTATCAAAGACCTTGCTGACCTCCATGGCGATCTGGGCCTCCTTGAAGCTGGTGGCCAGATCCTTGACGTTGGAGATGGGGGTGCCGATGCCCACCACCGCCTTGATGTAGTGCTCACCCGACAGGGTGTCCACAATGCTGGCGGCCAGCTTCTCCATGTCGGAGCGGTCGATGCCCTTGCGGATCTCCTTGACCAGGACGGTGTCGGTCTCGCTGATGTTAAAGACGAAGTCCTTCTGCTTGTCCGGGAACAGGCTGCTCACCACGTCGTAGGCTGAGATGTCGCCGCCCGACACCACGCGCACGATGAACACCACCCGGGACACATCGGTGGCAAAGTGAAGCTCCCGCGCCTTGGCGTAGATATCGCCGGGCAGGATGTTGTCCAGGACTACATTCTTGATGAAATTGGCTTTGTCGAACTTTTCGTCGTGATACTGCTTGATGCTCTGCAGGCTGATGGCAAGCACCGCCGCAAACTGAGCCGCCACTTCATCGGCGCCCTCCACAAAGACCGCATAGTCATTGTGCTTGGCGCTGGAGAACTGCTGATAGCTGTAACCGCCCCGGGCAAAGCAGTCCTTACCGGACACACGCTCGGCCACAAAGTCCTCCTGCACCTCGCCGATCAAATTCAGCTCAGAGCAGGCGATCACGGCACCGGTCTCATCCACCACACCGACCACACGGTCGATCGCGTCCTTCATCTGGTAGATCACGCTCTGAAATACTCTGTTGGCCATAAACGCATACCCCTTTTCCTCGATTGTGCGGGCCCGGGAAGCTCCGATTGGCATATTTCCACAATTTCGCCGCACTACAATCTATATTTTACACAAAAGAATTTACTTTTGCAACATATTTCACCAAAAAAGATTGGTTTCTCTTGGTGAAATTATCTCCCAGGGCATTTTTCGGGCCAAAAACCCCTTGAAAGCGTGATTCTGACCTCTATTTTATCTTGAAAATGTGATGCTTGTTTGAAAGTCTGGTGAAAGCCGGCCCTCACCGGACGGCAATTTCCGCCACTTCGGCGGCGGTCAGCTCCCGCCACTGGCCGGGGGCCAGGGCGTCATCCAGCCAGACGCTGCCGATGGCCTCGCGGTGAAGGGCGTTCACGCCGGCCCCATAGACCCCGAACATCCGCTTGATCTGGTGGTACACCCCCTGGCGCAGCACCACCCGCACCGTCAGGCCGTCCGCCGACAGGGGCGTCACCTGGGCCGGGGACAGTTCCAGCCCGTCGGCCAGGGTGACCCCGGCGGCAAAGCCCTCGGCCATCTCCCGGGTAAGGGGGGTGTCCAGGGTGACCCGATAGGTCTTGGGCACATGGCGCCTGGGGGCCAGGATGTCGTGGGCAAAGGCCCCGTCGTCGGTAAGCAGGACAAAGCCTGTGCTGGTTTTGTCCAGGCGGCCGGCGGGGAACAGCTCCCGCCGGGGGTAGGCGCTGCGCACCAGGTCCACCACGGTGGTGTCCCGCCGGTCGCTGGAGGCGCTGACCACCCCCTCGGGCTTGTTCAGCATGATGTAGACAAAGTCCTGATGGGTGCGGCTCTGGCCGTCCAGGCCGATCTCGTCCACCTCGCTGACCTGCTGGTCGGGCCGCTTGCAGACGGCCCCGTTGACGCTGACCCGTCCGGCGCGAATCATCTCCCGGCTCTCGCTGCGGGTGCACTGGGCGGCCTCGGCAATGTACTTATCCAAACGCATGGGATCTGTTCCCCTCCTCTCCCGGGCGGCAGGCCCGGACCCGCCGGCGGTGCGGCGGGGTGTATTGTGCCTCTTATTGTATCATATTTTGGGGCGTTTGGGAATGAATACATTTTTCTTTCGGGCCAAAACCCCGCCGCCAGCCAAAACCCCCGCCTTCCCGGGTCGGGAGGGCGGGGGTGAGGGTTACGGGGTCTCCCAATTCAGTTTGGGCGGGGTTTTTTCATTTACAGGAGAAGTATACCAGCCGCCGGCGGCCTGGCTCAGACCAGTCAAGCTTTCATTGCCATCAAAGGCGGTCTTCCAGGTAACGGTGTTGCCGTCCACCTTGGTGGCATTGATATCGCTTTCAGAGTCTCCTATACCATGTGTCGGGCCTGTGCCGCTCCAGTAGCAGGCGGTGACGGTGCCGCCAAAGACGATGCCGCCAACGGAGTAGGTTAAGTTATACCCCACCACGCCGCCAGCTCTGTTGCCGGAGACGGAGCCGTTTGCATGGTAGCAGGCGGTGACGGTGCCGAAGTTGAAACCCACCACGCCGCCGGCTTCGTAGCCGCTCACAGAGCTGGTGGAGCAGCAGGCGGTGACGCTGCCGCCGTTGTTCTGGCCCACCACGCCGCCAGCGAAGGTATCACCAGAGCCAGTGGCTGTTACATTGCCGGTGGAGGAACAGCCGGTGACGCTGCCACCGTTCTCGCCCACCACGCCGCCGACGCAACTGGCGTCGGCGATGGCGCTGATGGTGCCGCCAGTGATATGGCAATTCTCAATGATGCCGCCGTTGTTGGTGCCCGCCACTGCACCAACGTAACCGATGCTGGTGGTGTCGCCGAAGTCCTCGCCGGTGGTAACGCTGGTGTAGGTGCTCTTGACATTGGGGTTGTCCAGGGTCAGGTTCTGCACTGTGCCGCCCTGGATGTAGCCGAACAGGCCGACGTAATCATCGCTGCTGCTGACGCTCAGCCCGGAGATGGTGTGTTTGCCGCCGTCAAAGGCGCCGGTGTAGGGGTTTTGTTCGGTACCGATAGGAATCCAAGTGTCATCGAGGGTGACATCACAGTTCAGGGTGATATTGACGGAAAGAATGGTATTTGCCTCGGGCCAGTTCAAATCTTCGACCAGCTTTTGCAGACCTTCCGAGGTATTGATGGTGTAGTTTCGATCGTCTACCTTGGTATAAGGATCTTTTGACGGAGCAGGCTCATCATCTTCGTCCTCGTCGTTGTCGTCGGGCTCATCCTTGTCGTGGCTGCCGGCCCGGAGCACCTCCACGTCCACCGCGATGTAATAGCCGCCCTCGGCCTCGATCATGGCCACCCGGGCGGTGTAGCTGCCGTCATCGGGCAGGGCGCCAAAGGCGCTGGCCCAGCCGTTGACGGCGCTGCGGGCTGCGGCGTCGGGGTCGGCGCCGGACTGGAACACCAGCTCCACCCCGCGGTCCCCCTGCCGGCCCTCCTGCAGCTGGCGCAGGGTCAGCCGGACGCCCGAGAGGTTCAGCTCCTCCACCAGGGCCGCCAATACCTCCTCCTGGGTGGAGCCGGCCGCGGCGGCTTTTTTCAGGGCGGCGGTGAGGCCGCTGTCCGTCTCCACGGTCACGTTGTCATACAGATTGCTGAGCAGGTCGGCGATCACCTGGGACAGGGCTTTGCTGCCGCCGCAGCCTGCCAGCAGGCTCAGCGCCAGCGCCGCCGACACCAGCAGCGCCGTCAGCTTTTTCATACAGGTCATGGGTTCCTCCTTTGGTTTGCGTCCGAAAAGGTGTACCTTTCCGAACAGGCCAAAGGGGGCCGGTTTATTGCTTTAAATGGATTGATATCAGGATCTTTTTCTGGTATAATTTTACATGACAGATGTCCAAACATCCCGTCCGGAAAAGTACACTTTTTTGAACGGACAGCCGGGCTGTGCAAAAACTGCTGAAACCAAAAAAAGTCCCAGCCGGACGACATGTGCGTACGGCTGGGACACCTACAGGGAAATTTGCCGCAGAACCGCGCACTCGGCCTTGCGGCCTCGCACACTCTCTGCGGCAAATTTTGTCCCCAGGGGCAAACACAGCGACCGCGTCCTGTGGACGAAACAGGGAGCTGTGTTTGGCTGCGCAGCCGAGGCGCTGCCTGCGGCAGAAACAGCCGAGGCGGAACAGGGGCCGCCGTCCAAATTTTCAAGCGGACTGCGTCCGGCGCAGAAAATTTGGGTAACGGCAACCCGGGGCAGCGCTCCAATTTTCGCAAGGGCGCACCTGCGGCCCGCCGGGAAAATTGGCCAAGCGCAAGAGGACAGCGGTCTGTCTTTTGCAAGGGCGCCGCGACGCCCGCCGCAAAAGCAGGGAACCGCAACCAAGGAATTTCTGCCACGCACATGCGTGCAGAAATGGGTTCCCCCTAAAGCGTGTCGTTTTTCGACACGCTCAAACACCCCCCGCCCCAATCCAGGGCAGAGGGTGTTTTTTATTTATACGGTTTCAGGCGGGCGGGCTCAGACGCTCAGGTCGGCGTTCTGGTCCAGGGCCTCGGGGTACCGGGCAAAGATGGGCTGCAGGATATTGGCCAGGAACTCCTCCACCTGCTGGGGAGCGCGGCCCACAAAGTTCTCGGGGATGAAGCCGGCCTCGATCTCCTCGCGGGTCAGGCCAAAGGCCGGATCTCCCGCAATCCGCTCCACCATGTCGTTGGGCAGGCCCTCTTCCTTGACCTGCTTGCCGGCGGCGATGGCGTGCTGGCGCAGGCGCTCGTGGAGCTCCTGACGGTTGCCGCCCTTCTCCACCGCCTGCATCATGATGTTCTCGCTGGCCATGAAGGGCAGCTCGGCCATCAGACGGCTGCGGACCACCTTGGGGTAGACCACCAGGCCGTCGGTGACGTTCAGCATGATGTTCAGGATGGCGTCGGTGGCCAGGAAGCCTTCCGCCATGGCGACGCGCTTGTTGGCGCTGTCGTCCAGGGTCCGCTCAAACCACTGGGTGCCGGCGGTGAAGCTGGGGTTCAGCACATCCGCCATCAGGTAGCGGGACAGGGCGCAGATGCGCTCGCAGCGCATGGGGTTGCGCTTATAGGGCATGGCCGAGGAACCGATCTGGTTCTTCTCGAAGGGCTCCTCCATCTCCTTGAAGTTGGCCAGCAGGCGCAGGTCGGTGGCAAACTTCATGCAGCTCTGGCCGATGCCGGCCAGGGCGTTGAGGATGAAGGCGTCCACCTTGCGGCTGTAGGTCTGGCCCGACACCGGGATGACGGCGCTGGGATCAAAGCCCATCTCTTTGGCGATCTCGGCGTCCACGGCGCGGATCTTGTCGGCGTCGCCCTTGAACAGCTCCATGAAGCTGGCCTGGGTGCCGGTGGTGCCCTTGACGCCCCGCAGCTGCAGGGTCTCCAGGCGATGCTCGATCTCGCCCAGGTCCATCACCAGCTCATTGGCCCACAGGGTGGCGCGCTTGCCCACGGTGGTGGGCTGGGCGGGCTGGCCGTGGGTGTAGGCCAGGCAGGGCATATCCTTGTATTCCCTGGCGAAGCGGGCCAGCTTGGCCAGCACGCCCACCAGCTTGGTGCGCACCAGTTCCAGGCCCTGGCGCATCACGATGATATCGGTGTTGTCGCCCACATAGCAGCTGGTGGCGCCCAGATGGATGATGCCGGCGGCCTGGGGGCACTGCTGGCCATAGGCGTAGACGTGGCTCATGACGTCGTGGCGGACCAGCTTCTCCCGGGCGGAGGCCACATCGTAGTTGATGTCGTCCAGGTGGGACTCCAGCTCGGCGATCATGGCGGGGGTGATGTTGTCCAGGCCCTGGTTCATCTCGGCCCGGGCCAGGGCCACCCACAGGCGGCGCCAGGTGCGGAACTTATTGTCGTCCGAGAAGATATACTGCATCTCGTCCGAGGCATAGCGGGTGGAAAAAGGACTGATATAGCGGTCATGCTGAGACATTGGTTTCTCTCCTATCTGGCCCGGCCGGCTGGGGCCGGGCCCTGCAACGTCGAACCTTACAGGCGGAAGTAATCCACGCCGCCCTCAAAGATGGGCTGGAACTTGTCGCCGGCGACGTTCTCACACAGACGGTCGCCGCGGCGCTCCGAATGACCCATCTTGCCCAGGATACGGCCGTCGGGGCTGGTGATGCCCTCGATGGCCAGCAGCGAGCCGTTGGGGTTGTAGCGCTGGTCCATGGTGGGCTGGCCGTCCAGGTCAATGTACTGGGTGGCCACCTGGCCGTTGGCCACCAGCTGATCCAGAACCGCCTGGGGCGCCACAAAGCGGCCCTCGCCGTGGCTGATGGGCACCAGGAACTCCTCGCCCAGCTGGCACCGGCTCAGCCAGGGGCTGCCGGTGGAGGCGATGCGGGTGCGCACCAGCATGCTCTGGTGGCGGCCGATGGTGTTGAAGGTCAGGGTGGGGTCCTCCGCCGTGATGGGCCGGATATCGCCGTAGGGCACCAGACCCAGCTTGATGAGGGCCTGGAAGCCGTTGCAGATGCCCAGCATCAGGCCGTCCCGCTGGAACAGCAGGCGGCGGACCGCCTCGGTGACGGCCGGAGACCGGAAGAAGGAGGCGATGAACTTGGCGCTGCCGTCCGGCTCGTCGCCGCCCGAGAAGCCGCCGGGCAGCATGACGATCTGGGAGGCGTCGATGGCCTTGACCAGGGCCTCGCAGCTGGCGGTGACGTCGGCGGGGGTCAGGTTGCGGATGACCAGGATCTCGGGGTCTGCGCCGGCGGCACGGAAGGCCTTGGCGGTGTCATACTCGCAGTTGGTGCCGGGGAACACCGGGATGATGACCTTGGGCTTGGCCACGCCGATCTTGGGCGCGGCGGGCGGGGTGATCCTGCCCGAGATGGGCTCCACGGCGGGGCCGGCCTTCCGGTAGGGGTAGACGGGCTCCAGCTTGGACTCCCAGACCTCCTGCAGGGCGGCCATATCCAGGGTCTCGCCGCAGGCGGTGAAGGTGTAGTCGTGGACGGTGACGCCCAGCAGCTTGCCGGCGGGGGCGCCGGTGGCAATCTCCAGCACCAGAGAACCATAGGCGGGCTCGAACAGCTCCTCCATGGACATGTCGGCGATCATCTCAAAGCCTACATGGTTGCCCAGGCCCATCTTGAACAGGGCCTCGGCGATGCCGCCGTAGCCCACGGCGGAGGCGGACAGGACAATGCCCTTCTCCATCATCTGGGCGGCGATGAAGTAGTTGGCCTTGAGGGATTCAAAGTTGGGGGTGATGCCGTCCTCCTTGTAGAAGGGGCGCAGCAGCACCACCGAGCTGTGGCTCTTCTTGAACTCGGTGGAGACCACATGGTTGGTCTTGCCGATGGCGGTGGCGAAGGACACCAGCGTGGGAGGCACATCCAGGTCCTCGAAGGAGCCGGACATGCTGTCCTTGCCGCCGATGGCGCCGATGCCCAGGCCGATCTGGGCGTCCAGAGCGCCCAGCAGGGCGGCCAGCGGCTTGCCCCAGCGCTCGGGCTTGTCGCCCAGGCGCTCAAAGTACTCCTGGAAGGTCAGGTAGGCGTCCTCATACCGGAAGCCGGCGGCCACCAGCTTGGTGACGCTGTCCACCACCGACAGCATGGCGCCCTTGTACTGGTCGGCGCTCATGAGGTAGGGGTTATAGCCCCAGGCCATGCCCGAGCAGGTGGTGGTCTCGCCATCCACCGGCAGCTTGGCCACCATGGCCATCTGGGGGGTCAGCTGGTACATGCCGCCGAAGGGCATCAGGACGGTAGCGGCGCCGATGGTGGAGTCAAACCGCTCGCTGAGGCCCTTCTTGCTGCAGACGTTCAGGTCGCCCACCATGGACTTCATCTTCTCGCCGAAGGTCTCGCCGGCCCACTGGGGCTGCCAGACGGTGCCGCGCTCCACATGGACCTTCTGGTGCTTTTCGGCGCCGTTGGAGTTCAGGAACTCGCGGCTGATGTCCACGATGGACACGCCGTTCCACACCATCTTGAGGCGCTTTTCCTCGGTGACGGTGGCCACCACGGTGGCCTCCAGGTTCTCCTCCGAGGCCAGGGCGATGAACTTATCCACGTCCTCGGGGGCCAGGGCCACGGCCATCCGCTCCTGGCTCTCGCTGATGGCCAGCTCGGTGCCGTCCAGGCCCTCATACTTCTTGGTGACCTTGTTCAGGTCGATGAACAGGCCGTCAGCCAGCTCGCCGATGGCCACCGACACGCCGCCGGCGCCGAAGTCGTTGCAGCGCTTGATCATCCGGCAGGCGTCCTCACGGCGGAACAGACGCTGGAGCTTGCGCTCGATGGGAGCGTTGCCCTTCTGGACCTCTGCACCGCAGCTCTCCAGGCTCTCATGGTTGTGGGCCTTGGAGGAACCGGTGGCGCCGCCGATGCCGTCGCGGCCGGTGCGGCCGCCCAGCAGGACGATCTTGTCGCCGGGGGCGGGGCACTCGCGGCGGACATGGCTGGCGGGGGTGGCGCCCACCACCGCGCCGATCTCCATCCTCTTGGCCACATAGCCGGGATGATAGATCTCATCCACCTGGCCGGTGGCCAGGCCGATCTGGTTGCCATAGGAGGAATAGCCGGCGGCTGCGGTGGTCACCAGCTTGCGCTGGGGCAGCTTGCCGGGCAGGGTCTCGCTGACCGGAACCAGGGGGTCCCCTGCGCCGGTGACGCGCATGGCCTGATAGACATAGCTGCGGCCGGACAGGGGGTCACGGATGGCGCCGCCGATGCAGGTGGCTGCGCCGCCGAAGGGCTCGATCTCGGTGGGGTGGTTATGGGTCTCGTTCTTGAACAGGAACAGCCAGTCCTGCTCCTCGCCGTCCACGTCGCACTTGATCTTGACGGTGCAGGCGTTGATCTCTTCGCTCTCGTCCAGGTTCTTCAGGATGCCGCGCTGTTTCAGGGTCTTGGCGCCGATGGTGGCCATATCCATCAGGCAGCGGGGCTTTTTGTCCCGGCCGGTCTCCTGGCGCAGGGCCATGTAGCGGTCAAAGGCGGCCTGGACCACTTCGTCGTCGATCTGGACGTCGTCCAGGATGGTGCCGAAGGTGGTGTGGCGGCAGTGATCCGACCAATAGGTGTCGATCATCTTGATCTCGGTGATGGTGGGGTCACGGTGCTCGCTGCGGAAATACTCCTGGCAGAACTTGATGTCGCCATAGTCCATGGCCAGGCCCTTTTCGGCGATGAAAGCCTTGAGGCCGGCCTCATCCAGCTCACCAAAGCCGGTGAGGGTGGCCACGGCCTGGGGCACGGCATAGGTCATCTTGAGGGTTTCCCGCACATCCAGAGAGGCCTCCCGGGCCTCCACCGGGTTGATGACGTACTTCTTGATCTCGGCCAGCTCGGCCTCGGTCAGGCTGCCTTCCAGCAGGTAGACCCGGGCCGACCGCACCAGCGGGCGCTCGCCCTGGCTGATGAGCTGGATGCACTCAGCGGCCGAATCGGCCCGCTGGTCAAACTGACCGGGCAGGTACTCCACCGCAAAGGCTGCGCCCTCGTGGGCGGGCAGGGTATCATAGGTATTGTCCACCGGGGGCTCGCTGAACACGGTGTTGGCGCACTGGCGGAACAGCTCCTCCGAAATATCCTCGACGTCGTAGCGGTTGAGCAGCCGCAGGCCGGTCAGGCTGCGGATGCCCAGCAGGGTGGTCAGCTCATTCTGGAGCTGACGGACCTCGCCGTCGAAGCCCGGCTTTTTTTCCACATAAATTCTGTAAACCATAGGCTCATCTCCTCTGTACTGGATACAGCTTTTTATCCGTCCGGCCCCCGACGGGGCAGCCCGGTTTCCAGGCCGGGCGGCCCGCAAGGGGTCCTTTTTGCTTTTTGTCTTCCCTGCCGCCGGGGTTACTTCTGGGCCTCCAGGGCCTGGAGGGCCCGCCGGCCGATGTCGCTGCGGCGGTGGAGCTTGTCAAAGTGAATCTGGTCGGCAGCCTGATAGGCCTTGGCCAGGGCGGCGGGCAGGTCCCCGCCGGTGGCGGTGACGCCCAGCACGCGGCCGCCGGAGGTGACCAGCTTGCCGTCCTTGACGGCGGTGCCGGCGTGGTAGACGGTGACGTCCTCTGCGCCGGGCAGCTGGCCTTCGGTCAGGCCGGTGATCTCCTTGCCCTTCTCATAGCTGACGGGGTAGCCGCCCGACGCCAGAATGACGCAGGCCGCCGCGCCGTCCCGGAACTTCACCTCGGTGTCGGCCAGAGTGCCGTTGGTGCAGGCGTTCATGACGGTCAGCAGGTCGCTGTCCAGCAGGGGCAGCACCACCTGGGCTTCGGGGTCGCCAAAGCGGCAGTTGTACTCGATGACCTTGGGGCCGTCGGGGGTCAGCATCAGGCCGAAGTACAGGCATCCCTTGAAGGGGCAGCCCTCGGCCTCCATGGCCCGGATGGTGGGCAGGAAGATCTCCTCCATGCACCGCTGGGCCACCGCCGGGGTGTAGTAGGGGTTGGGGGCGATGGTGCCCATGCCGCCGGTGTTCAGACCGGTGTCGTTGTCGCAGGCCCGCTTGTGGTCCATGGAGGACACCATGGGCTTGACCACCTTGCCGTCGGTGAAGCTGAGGACGCTGACCTCCGGGCCGGTGAGGAACTCCTCCACCACCACCCGGCTGCCCGATGCGCCGAACTTCTTGTCCAGCATGATCTCCTGGATGCCGGCCTCGGCGGCGGGCTCATCCTCGCAGATCAGCACGCCCTTGCCCAGGGCCAGGCCGTCGGCCTTGATGACCACCGGCCAGCGGTTCTGGGCCCGGATATACTCCATGGCCTTGGCGGGGTCGTCGAAGGTCTCATAGGCGGCGGTGGGGATGCCGTATTTCTTCATCAGGTTCTTGGAAAAGACCTTGGAGGCCTCGATCCGTGCGGCGGCCTTGTCGGGGCCAAAGGCGGGGATGCCCACCGCGGCCAGGGCATCCACCATGCCCAGGGCCAGGGGGTCGTCCTGAGCCACCACCACGTAGTCGAACTTTTCCTCCTGGGCGAAGGCCACCATGGCCTCCACGTCGGTGGCCTTGATGTCCCTGCACCTGGCGTCATAGCCGATGCCGCCGTTGCCGGGGGCGCACCAGATCTCACCGCAGTCCGGGCTCTTTTTCAGGGCGCGGATGATGGCATGTTCGCGGCCGCCGCCGCCCACTACCAGAATTTTCATCGCAGTATCCCTCCCCTTTCCGGCTCAGTGATGGAACAGCCGCAGGCCGCAGAAGGCCATGGCGATGCCGTACTTGTTGCAGGTGTCAATGACCTGCTGGTCGCGGATGGAGCCGCCGGGCTGGACAATGGCGGTGACGCCGCTGCGGCGGGCCCGCTCGATGTTGTCGCCGAAGGGGAAGAAGGCGTCCGAGCCCAGGCAGACGCCGGTGACGTGGCTGAGGTACTCTTTCTTTTCCTCGGCGGTCAGGGGCTCGGGCTGGCGGGTGAAGGTCTCGGCCCACACGTCATCGCCGATGACGTCCTCGGGGGTGTCGCCGATGTAGACGTCGATGGCGTTGTCACGGTTGGGCTTGGAGACGTCGTCCCGGAACGGCAGGTTCAGCACTTTGTCCATGTGGCGCAGCTGCCAGTTGTCGGCCTTCTGGCCGGCCAGGCGGGTGCAGTGGATGCGGCTCTGCTGGCCGGCGCCCACGCCGATGGTCTGGCCGCCCGAGACGTAGCAGACGCTGTTGGACTGGGTGTACTTCAGGGTGATGAGGCTGATGATCAGATCCCGCTTCTGCTCCTCGGTCACCTCTTTATTCTCGGTGACAAAGTTGTTCAGCATGGTGTCGGCGTTGATCTCCAGCTCGTTGCGGCCCTGCTCAAAGGTGATGCCGTAGACCTGCTTGCGCTCGATGGGGGCGGGACGGTAGGCCGGATCAATGGCCACCACGTTGTAGTTGCCCTTCTTCTTGCCGGCCAGGATGGCCAGGGCCTCGGGCTCATAGCCCGGGGCGATGATGCCGTCCGACACCTCATGCTGAATCAGCTTGGCGGTGGGCACGTCGCAGACGTCGCTCAGGGCGATCCAGTCGCCGAAGGAGGACATGCGGTCGGCGCCGCGGGCCCGGGCGTAGGCGCAGGCCAGGGGGGACAGCTCCATGGCGGGGTCAATGTGGTACATCTTCCGCTCCACCTCGGTCAGGGGCAGGCCCAGGGCCGCGCCCGCCGGGGAGACGTGCTTGAAGGAGGCAGCCGCCGGCATCCCCAGAGCCTTTTTCAGCTCAAACACCAGCTGGATCGAGTTGAGGGCGTCCAGGAAGTTGATGTAGCCCGGGCGGCCGTTCAGGACGGTGACGGGCAGGTCCCCGCCGTTCTCCATATAGATGCGGCTGGGCTTCTGGTTGGGGTTGCAGCCGTATTTCAGAGCAAGTTCGTTCATTGCAATACCTCCGCGTTCAAATAAGTCATCCGGTTGAAAGGACGGGTTATTCCATTTCCTCGGGCAGGAGGGCGGGCTCCTCGGGGTCGTCCATCGAGCTGTCCACGGCTTCGTACTTGTTGTAGATCAGATCGCCGCTCTCGCCGCTCTCCAGGTCGATGACCCGGGCGAACAGGCTGACCTTGTTGTCCGGGTTCAGGTTCTCCCACAGGCCCTTGGCAAAGTCGCCCACCGTGCGGGGGCAGGCAAACCGCAAAGGCTCGCCCTCAAAGCTGGGGATGGGGTTGCCGTTGCACTTGTAGGTGCTGATGAAGTGGCCCTCCCCTGCCACCGGCTGGGGATAATCGAAGAAATAGCGCTGGACGCTGTCCCCGTTGCCGTCGGCGGACTTGAGAATGCTCATCTGGTAGCTGCCGTCGGCGTAGACCACCGCCGAGATGCGGGGGGTCCAGTTGGGGCCGTCCGGCTCAAAGGTGCGGGTGCGCAAAGCATCCGCAAAGCTCTGGCCGCGGCACATGCCGTCGTAGATGGTGTCGGTCTGGTCGCCGTTGGTGACGATATGGGTGGAGCCCAGGGTCAGCACCGGGTTATAGATGATGAGGCTGGGGTCCTCCAGCTTGGCGGGGTCGGCGGCCATGGTGCAGATGCCGCCCCGCTCGGGCAGCGGATCAAAGACGCGGTTGCGGCTGTTGGCGCTGCGGCCCATGATGAAGTAGCCGATGAACATCTGGCGTCCGTCGGGGGCCATGGCCACGGCAATGCCCCGGCCGGGATATTCGTTGTTCGCCAGGTAGACGTTCAGGTCGATCTTTTCCATTTGCAGATTCCTCCTGTCATCACACGATCTCGCCGCTGCAGACCATGGCCACGGCCTGGGGCAGCAGCTTCCATTCGGCCTGCTCCATCACACGCTTCTGGAGCACCTCGGGGGTGTCCCCGGGCAGGATGTCCACCGCCTTCTGCAGCAGGATGGGCCCGCCGTCGCACTCCTCGTTGACAAAGTGGACGGTGGCGCCGGTGACCTTGCAGCCCCGGGCCAGGGCGGCCTCATGGGGCCGCAGGCCGTACATGCCCGGCCCGCAGAACGAGGGGATCAGGGCCGGGTGAACGTTGAGGATGCGGCGGGGATAGGCCTGGACCACGCTGGGGCCCAGCACCGACAGGAACCCTGCCAGCACCACCAGGCCGATGTCATGGCTCTTGAGCACATCCAGCAGCGCCGCGTCAAAATCGGCGGCGGTGGCGTAGTCCTTGCGGCGGACCACGCAGTGCTCCACCCCGGCCTTTTCGGCCCGCTCCAGGGCGTAGACCCCGGGCTTGGAGGCCACCACCAGGGTGATTTTGCCGTTGGGGTTTTCACCCCGGGCCTCGCTGTCCAGCAGCGCCTGCAGGTTGGTGCCGCCGCCCGAGACCAGAACCGCGATCTTTACCACAGTTCAACCCCCTCGCCCTCTGCGATGACGCCCAGGCGGTAGGCCTCCGGCTCACCGTTGGCGTGGAGGATCTCCAGGGCCTTGTCCGCCTGATCGGCGGGAACGGTGAGGATCATGCCCACGCCCATGTTGAAGGTGTTGAACATATCACGCTCGGGGATGTTGCCGGCCTTCTGCAGCAGGGCGAACAGGCCGGGGGTGCGCACGTCGGATTTCTTGATCTTGGCGCAGCAGCCCTTCTTCAGGCTGCGGGGGATATTCTCGTAGAAGCCGCCGCCGGTGATGTGGGAGATGCCGCGGACGGCCACCTGCTCCAGAACAGCCAGAACCGGCTTGACATAAATCTTGGTGGGGGCCAGCAGGGCCTCGCCCAGGGTGCGGCCCTCCAGCTCGGCGGGGGTCTCCTTCAGGACTTCGGGGTGGTTCTCCAGGTCAAAGACCTTGCGCACCAGGGAGAAGCCGTTGGAGTGGACGCCCGAGGAGGGCAGAGCCAGAATCACATCCCCCGGAACCATGGTGTTGTTGTCCAGGATCTTGCTCTTGTCCACCACGCCCACCGTGAAGCCGGCCAGGTCGTACTCGTCCTCGGGGTAGAAGCCGGGCATCTCGGCGGTCTCGCCGCCCACCAGGGCAGCGCCTGCCTGGACGCAGCCCTCGGCCACGCCCTTGACCAGGTCGGCGATCTTCTCGGGGACATTCTTGCCGCAGGCGATGTAGTCCAGGAACACCAGGGGTTTGGCGCCGGCGCAGATGACGTCGTTGACGCACATGGCCACGCAGTCAATGCCCACCGTGTCGTGCTTGTCCATCAGCATGGCGATGCGCAGCTTGGTGCCCACGCCGTCGGTGCCCGAGATCAGCACCGGGTGCTGGATGCCGGTGCAGTCCAGCTCGAACAGGCCGCCGAAGCCGCCCAGACCGCCGATGCAGTGTTCATTCATGGTGCGGCTGACGTACTGCTTCATCAGCTCGACCGAGCGATAGCCTGCGGTGATGTCAACGCCGGCTGCCTTATAGCTTTCCGAATAGCTCTTTTCCATGATTTACTCTCCTAACTTTTTCTCCCCCTTGGGCCGCTGGCGCAGGGGACGGTCGTGGATGTCGGTCGAGAGCACCACCTCGGGCTTGACGGCGTACTCGCCGGTGAAGCAGGCGGTGCAGAAGCCGCAGCCGGCCCCTTTGGCCAGCTGGACAACGTGTTCGGTGGACAGGTATCCCAGGGTGTCGGCGCCGATGATCTCATTGATCTCGTCGACGCTGCGGCCGGTGGCTACCAGCATCTTCTGGTCGGGGATATCGGTGCCGAAGTAGCAGGGGTACTTGAAGGGCGGGGCCGAAACCCGGAAGTGCACTTCCCTGGCGCCGGCATCCCGCAGCAGCTTGATGATGCGGGCGGAGGTGGTGCCGCGGACGATGGAGTCGTCGATCAGGACCACCCGCTTGTCCCGGACGGTGCTGGCGATGACGTTCAGCTTGATGCGGACGCTGTTCTCCCGCTGTTTCTGGTTGCCCTGGATGAAGGTACGGCCGATGTACTTGTTCTTGATGAAGCCGATGCCGTAGGGGATGCCGCTGGCCTCGGCGTAGCCCAGAGCGGCGTCCAGGCCCGAGTCGGGCACGCCGATGACCACGTCGGCCTCCACCGGGTGTTCCTGGGCCAGGAACCGGCCGGCCTGCATCCGGGCCTCGTGGACCGAGCAGCCCTCGATGACGCTGTCGGGCCGGGCAAAGTAAATATACTCAAAGACGCACATCTGGCGGGGCTGTTTGCCGCAGTGTTCCCGGTTGCTGCGCAGGCCGTCAGGGCCTGCCACCACGATCTCGCCCGGCTCGATGTCCCGCAGGTAGGCCGCGCCCACGGCGTCCAGGGCGCAGCTCTCGCTGGCAAAGACGTAGCCGCCCCCCGGCAGGGTGCCGATGCACAGGGGCCGGTAGCCCCGGGGGTCACGGACGGCGATCAGCTTGGTGGCCGACATGATCACCAGGCTGTAGGCGCCGTCCAGCTGGTCCATGGTGGCGGCCACGGCCTGCTCGATGCTCTGGTGCTTGAGGCGGTTGCGGGTGAGCAGGTAGCAGATGACCTCGGTGTCGGAGGAACCATGGAAGATGGCGCCGTCGTTCTCCAGGGCGTTGCGCAGCTGGACCGCATTGGTCAGGTTGCCGTTGTGGCACAGGGCCATGGTGCCGCGGCCATGGCGGACAATCATGGGCTGGGCGTTGGCCCGCACACGGCTGCCGGCGGTGGCGTAGCGGACATGGCCGGTGGCCATGTGGGCTTCGGGCTTGTGGAGGGAGGCCATCACCTGGGGGGTGAACACTTCGTTCACCAGGCCCAGGTCCCGGTGGCCGGTGATGACGCCGTCCTCGTTGACGGCCATGCCGCAGCTCTCCTGGCCGCGGTGCTGCAGAGCATACAGGGCGGAGTACACCGCCACCGACACGTCCTCGGTGCCGGCCTTATCGTAAATACCAAAAACACCGCACTCCTCGTGGAGGGGGTATGCAAAATCAGACATTCTGGCTCCTTTGCTGTTCCGTAATATTCCGGTCGGGGGCGGCGCTTACAGGGCGGCCAGCTCCTGCTGAAGCTTCTCTTCCTTGGCGGCGATCTCGCGGCCCATCTTGGCCCGCTCCTCCTCCAGCCGTGCGGCCAGGCCCTCGTCCGACAGAGCCAGGATCTGGGCTGCCAGCCAGGCGGCATTCTTGGCGCCGTTCAGGGCCACCGTGGCCACAGGGATGCCGCTGGGCATCTGGACGGTGGCCAGCAGGGCGTCCAGGCCGTCCATGGCGCCGCCCTTCATGGGGATGCCGATGACCGGCAGGGTGGTGTTGGCGGCAAAGGCGCCGGCCAGGTGGGCAGCCATGCCGGCTGCGCAGAGGATCACACCAAAGCCCGCCTCCCGCGCCTGCCGGGCAAAGGCTGCGGCCTCGGCCGGAGTGCGGTGGGCCGACAGGATGTGGGCCTCAAAGGGAATGCCCAGCGCCTTCAGCTGGCTGCAGGCACCCTTGACCACCGGCCAGTCACTGTCCGAACCCATGATAACGGCTACTTTACGAATCATACTCTTTATCCTCCATCCTTTTCCTGAAAAACGGGCCGAAGCCCCCAGCAAAACAAAAAAGGCTGTGATGCGGCTACACCACGGCCTTATTCTGCAACCAGGACGGTACGGCAAAGCACGGCGGGAGCATTCGGCGTCCGCCGGCTGAATCCCTTGAGCCAGAACAGCAGCGCCTGCGCGCCCTGCGGCTCAACCAAGCTCTTTGTCTGCAAGCCCATTGCACCGTCCATCCCCGGCGCCCCGCGGGACGCCTGTTTTTTGCTGTAGGGAGCGCCGGGCGGCGCCCCTTCTCATCTACAGTGTACGGCAAACCGACGCCTTTGCAAAGGGATTTTACACAAATTCTCCCTTGTGTTTTACCTGTTCGGAGCACATTCGGAAAGTTTTGTGCAATTTCCCCACGTAAACTTACAATAGTACGACTTCTTTTTTACAAAGGGTCAGGCGGGGTGCGGGCTTTCTTTTTTTAAACAAACTGCCGTCAAATAAAACCGCATTTATTCCGCCGCACGGTGGGTGATGGCAGCGGTTTTGGCCTGGGCCGCCCGGATCAGATCGGCCGGGGCGCAGCAAATCTGCAGGCCGATCCGTCCCGCCGACACATACACTTTCTCCTGGGTCAGGACGCTGTCGTCAAACACCGTGACGTATTGTTTTTTCATCCCCACCGGGCTGCATCCGCCCCGGATGTAGCCGGTGACCTTGTTGATGTCGGCCACGTGGATCATGGCCACGCTCTTCTCCCCTACGCTGCGGGCCGCAGCCTTCAGGTCCAGCTCGGCCTCCACCGGGATGACGAACACGAAATAATTCCGGCTGGCGCCCTGGGTCACCAGGGTCTTGAACACACAGGCCGGGTCTTGCCCCATGCTGCGGGCTACCGTTGCCCCGTCCACAGCTACCCCTTCTTCGTGGGGGTACTCATGGGCGGTATAGGCCACCTTGGCCTTTTCCAGCATCCGCATGGCGTTGGTTTTGGCTTCCTTTGCCATTGTTTGATACTTCCCTCTATCTGGTTTTTGCGCCGGACTTCGCCGGTTGATTTTATTTTACCACACTTTTCTTATAAAGAACACCCGGCGCGGGCCAACCGGGGGAAAATTTTTCCGTTTTCCCTCTTGACTTCACTGTCATGAAGTGCTATAGTATCCTCAACAATTCACTGTACTGAATCAAACGCATTTCACACACGGCCAAGCAAAGGAGAGGGAACCTATGATTATCATTCTCAAGCAGGACGCGCCGGAGGCGCAGGTCCGTGAATTCTGCCATGAACTGACCACCATGGGCTTCGAGATCAACGACTCGAAGGGCCGCGACACCCACATTCTGGGCCTGATCGGCGACACCAAGGCCATAGCCGAGAGCTGGGTGCTGGCCAACCCCGTCGTGGAGACGGTGCGCCGGGTGTCGGAGCCCTACAAGAAGGCCAACCGGAAGTTTCATCCCGACGACACGGTGGTGGACATTGAAGGGGTCAAGATCGGCGGCGGGAACTTTGCCATGATTGCGGGTCCCTGCAGCATCGAGAGCGAGGAGCAGATCACCTACTGTGCCCAGCGGGTGAAGGCGGCGGGGGCCAGCCTGCTGCGGGGCGGGGCATTCAAGCCCCGCACGTCTCCCTACTCGTTCCAGGGGATGCGCAGCGAGGGTCTGGACCTGCTCAAGCTGGCCCGCCGGGCCACCGGCAGCCCCATTGTCACCGAAATCATGAACACCGAGCACCTGCCCCTGTTTGAAAACGTGGACCTGATCCAGATCGGGGCCCGGAACATGCAGAATTTCGAGCTGCTGAAGGCGGTAGGACGCCAGAACAAGCCGGTGCTGCTCAAGCGGGGTCTGGCCAACACCCTGGAAGAGCTGGTGATGAGCGCCGAATACATCATGGCCGAGGGCAACGAAAATGTGATCCTCTGCGAGCGGGGCGTGCGGACCTTTGAGACCAGCATGCGCAACACCCTGGACCTGGCGGCGGTGGTGATGCTGCACAAGATGACCCACCTGCCGGTGATGGTGGACCCCAGCCATGCCTGCGGCCAGGCCTGGATGGTGCCCCAGCTGGCCAAAGCGGCGGTGGCGGCGGGGGCCGACGGACTGATGATCGAGGTGCACAACGACCCGGCCAAGGCCAAGTGCGACGGCGCCCAGAGCCTGACCCCCGACCAGTTCGACGAGCTGACCGCCTTCCTGAAAGAGGAAGTCACCTTCTTCGGCAAAACCTGGAACTAACCTACTTTTTCGGAGAAAAAGTAGGCAAAAAGCTTTTCACACGGTACCGTTGACTGCTGTGGGCTTCACAAGGCCCTGCCGGCGGCAAGCTTTCAGCCGCTTTATAAGGTTCCCGGCCTGCGGCCCGCTTTTTCGTGAAAAAGCTTGGCAAAAAGCTTTACCTGGTACCGCTGACTGCTGTGGGCTTCACGAAGTCCTGCCGGCGGCAAGCTTTCAGCCGCTTTATAAGCCTCCCGGCCTGCGGCCCGCTTTTTCGTGAAAAAGCTTGGCAAAAAGCTTTACCTGGTACCGCTGACTGCTGTGGGCTTCACAAGGCCCTGCCGGCGGCAGACTTTCAGCCGCTTTATAAGGTTCCCGGCCTGCGGCCCGCTTTTTCGTGAAAAAGCTTGGCAAAAAGCTTTACCTGGTACCGCTGACTGCTGTGGGCTTAACAAGGCCCTGCCGGCGGCAAGCTTTCAGCCGCTTTATGAGGCTCCCGGCCTGCGGCCCTGTGAGTCCAAGGTTTTATGCAGCCTGTTTTCACACGGTACCGCTGACCGCTGTCTGCTTCACAAAGTCCTGCCGGCGGGTTTGGTCTGCACATGTTTATATTCTTCCTGCAATCCTCCCCTGTGCCCCGGGTCCGCCCGGGGCTTTTTTGATGCGGCGGTGTTTTCTTTCGGCGGGGTTTGTGGTATACTCTGAACGATTCATCATCGGAAAGAGGTACACCCTATGAAAGCTCATATTGCCCGCAACCAGAACGCCGGGGTTCCCATGGTCCTGGCCTGGAATCTGGCCCCCGGGGACCGGGGCATCCTGGACGGGATGGCCGACGCCTTCGGGATGAAGGTACAGGTGGTCGCCCCGGCCCAGGCCGGCCAGACGGTGGCCCAGCTGCTGGGAGAGGTGCCGGTGAACGCCGGCCGCACTCTGGCTCTGGAGCCGGGAGCCTGTCCGCCGGCCATCGTGCTGGCCAACTTCCGCCCGCGGGACGCCGCCACCCTGTTTGACCTGCTGGACCAGGCCAAGGCCCAGATTCCCCTGCGGGCCACCGTGACGCCGGCCACCCGGCAGTGGGTCTTTGGGGACCTGCTGGCCCAGATGCTGGCCGAGAAAGGACAGGTAACCGCCCCGTGAAAACCATCCAGCGCCTTTTTGCCCTGGGGGTCTGTCTGGCCCTGACGATGGCCATGCTGGCGGGCTGCAGCCGCAGCCCCAAGACCACCGTCAGCGACAACGCCCAGCGGTTCAACGCCTACTATTTTGATGTCTTTGACACCATGACCCAGGTCATCGCCTACTGCGACAGCCAGGCCGAATTCGACAAGCAGATGGAGGCCCTCCACGCCGATCTGGTGGAGTATCACCAGCTCTATGACATTTATAATGATTACGAGGGCGTCAACAACATCAAGACCATCAACGACAACGCCGGCGTGGCCCCGGTGAAGGTGGATCAGAAAATCATCGACATGCTGGACGAGGCCCTGGAGCTGTACGACACCACCAACGGCCAGCTGAACGTAGCCATGGGCAGCGTGCTGGCCATCTGGCACGACTACCGCGAGGCCGCCGAGGCTGACCCCTCGGACGCCGACAACGCCCTGCCCACCCAGGAGGAACTGGAAGCCGCCGCCCAGCACTGCGACATCAACGACATCATCATCGACCATGAGGCCGGTACTGTCTATCTGGCCGACCCCGAGATGCGGCTGGACGTGGGCAGTGTGGGCAAGGGCTATGCCGTGGAGCAGGTCTGTCAGGCTGCCCAGGCCCGGGGCCTGGTCAGCGCCTCGGTGAGCGTGGGCGGAAACCTGCGGTCCATCGGCTCCAAGCCCAAGGGTCAGCCCTGGGAGAGCGGCGTGGTCAGCCCCTGGGATGACTCCATGCTGTACGACAGCTCCTCCTCCCTGATTGCGGTGGTCCAGTCCAACGACATGGCCCTGGTCACCAGCGGCGACTACCAGCGCTACTACACGGTGGACGGGGTACGGTATCACCACATCATCGACCCCGACACCCTCTGGCCCGCCGAGTACTTCACGGCGGTCACCATCCTCTGCCCTGACTCGGGCCTGGCCGACTGCCTGTCCACCGGCATCTTCTGCATGCCGCTGGAGGAAGGCATGGAGCTCATCGAGAGCCTGGACGGCGTCGAGGCCCTCTGGTGCACCAAGGACGGCCAGATCTACAAGTCCAGCGGCTTTGCCGCCTACGAGAGCCCGCGGGAGGAATAATCCCCCGCCAAAATCAAAAGTCCGCCCTTCCGGAGCGTCAGCTCCCGGCAGGGGCGGGCATTTTTATGCGCGCGGCGCAATACACTTTATACCAACAGGCAAACCGTCAGGGCTGGAGCTTCTGGGGCGGCTCCAGCAGGTGGGTGGAACGGTACTCCCGGGGGGAGATGCCGTGTACATTCTTAAAGGCGCGGGAAAAATGCAGCTGGTTGTCGTAGCTGACCTGGGCCGCAATTTCCCCGATGGACAGGCGGGTCTCCTTCAGCAGCTGGGCGGCCCGGGCCATCCGGTAGTGGAGCAGGTAGGCCTGGGGGCTTTCGCCCACGGCGTCCCGGAACACTTTGCCGAAATAGCTGCGGTTGAGGCCGCTGACCGCCGCGATTTCCTCCACCGAGATGTCACGCTGATAGTTCTGCTCGATGAAGGTCAGGGCCTCCTTGACGTAAAAGTCCCGGACCCGGCGCTCGCCGCTGCACCGGCGGCCCGCCGAGCACTGGACCAGGCTGTCCAGAAACAAAAAGCCGTGGGCGATCAGGTGCACCGGGCTGGCGTCGGCGTGGTTGACGATGTACAGCATCTGCTCCTGCACCTGGCGGCCAGCTTCGGCGGTGCGGGGGGTATAGACCGGCTGGCTGCCGCTGATTCCCGCCAGATGGAGGCTCTCGTGGGCGCGCAGGCCGTCAAATTCCAGCCAGGTGTATTCCCAGGGGTCCTCCGGGTCGGAACGGTAGGTGGTGATATGGCCCGGCACAATCAAAAAGCCGTGTCCCGCCGGGATTTCGTATTCGTTGCCGTTGACCAGCAGCACCCCCCGGCCCGCAATGGCGTAGTGAAACAGGTAATGGTTGCGGGCATAGGGCCCATAGGAATGGGTGGGACTGGTGCGCTTCCAGCCGAACTGATACAAGTTCAGATCAATGAAACGCTCGTCCTTGAATACATGAAACTTCAGTTTTTCGGAGTCTTTCATCTCTTGATTCACGACAAACACCTCCCGGGTTTATTATATACCATAATGCGTCCCCATTTCAACTAAAAAGCTACATTTCCTAGAAAATGGAATATAAAAAACTGCATTGTGGCATTCAAAATCCCCTCCATACAATGTATAATATTTCCACAAGAGTGGAGTAAAAATTATGCAACGTGCACAACGCATAATTTTCTGTTCATATTTTCGTCACAATGACGAAATAGGAACAGTCCTGTCTGACCAGCTGTCCGGACAAGCGCATTCCCATCCTTCAACCCCTTACCCAAGCAAATCAAAGGAGATGGCTTATGAAGAAGATTTCTCGCCGTTCGTTCCTTGCGGCTACCGCTGCGCTGGCGGCCATGGGTCTGGCCGGCTGCGGCGGTTCGGACGATGGCACCGTCAACCTGACCTTCCAGATCTGGGACGTCTTCCAGCGGGGCGGCATGCAGGCCATGTGCGATGCCTACACCGCCCAGCATCCCGAGGTCACCATCGAAGTGCAGGTCACCAGCTGGGACGAGTACTGGACCAAGCTGGAGGCGGCCACCATGGCCAAACAGGCCCCCGACATTTTCTGGATGCACACCAACGAGATCCTGAAATACGCCGACAACGACAAACTGGTGGACTGCTCCAGCATTGTGGAGACCGAGCACTTCTCCGACATTTCGCTGGCCAACGCCAGCGGCTCGGACGGCGTCCTCTACGCTGTGCCCAAGGACAAGGACACCGTGGGCCTGGTCTACAACAAAGAGATGTTTGACGCCGCCGGCGTCAGCTACCCCGACGAGACCTGGACCTGGGACACCCTGGTGGAGGCCTCCCAGAAGATCTACGACGCCACCGGCTACTACGGCTACATGGCCTACGGCGACGACCAGCTGGGCTACTGGAACTTCGTCTATCAGGCCGGCGGCAGCATCCTGACCGAGGACAAGACCCGCGCCAACTTCACCGATCCCGCCACCAAGATGGCCATGGATTTCTACATCGGCCTGCAGAAGTACGACTGGTGCCCCACCCAGACCTACTTCGCCGAGACCGCCCCCGGCACCGCCTTCTTCTCCGAGAAGGGCGCCATGTTCCTGGAGGGCGACTGGAACATCCTGCCTGAGCTGCAGAACTATCCCGACATGGTGGGCAAGTGGGACGTGGCCGTCCTGCCCAAGTGCCCCAACCCCATGAGCGGCGACGGCCGGGCCACCATTTCCAACGGCCTGTCCTACGCCACCACCAAGACCAACAAGCATCTGGATGTGGTCATGGACGTGCTCAAGTTCTTCGGCAGCGCCGAGGGCCAGCGCATCCAGGGCGAGAGCGGCGCCGCCATCCCGGCCTACATCGGCATGGAGGACAGCTGGGTCAGCTGCTTCGACCAGTACCCCATCAACATCACCTGCTTCATTGATATGCTCGACTACGGCATCCAGAGCGTCAACAACGCCGCCCGCCCCGAGTGGAAAACGCCGGTCAGCGACACCCTGCTGAAGATCTACACCGGCGCCCTCTCCCTGGACGACGGCCTGAACCAGATGCAGCAGATTGTGGACCAGGCCAGCGCCGAGTACTACGAAGAATAAAGGAGGCACATCATGGAAAAAACGTCCAAACTGGGCCGCGACGGAGCCGTCTGGGGTCTGATCATGGTGGCCCCCACCATCATCGGTCTGATCGTGCTGAACATCTGGCCCTTCATCGAGACCATTTACATGAGCTTTTCCAAGTCCCTGCCCTTCGGCGAGTTCGAGTTTGAGG
This sequence comes from Faecalibacterium sp. An192, assembly GCF_002160175.1. Taxonomy (NCBI): domain Bacteria; kingdom Bacillati; phylum Bacillota; class Clostridia; order Eubacteriales; family Oscillospiraceae; genus Faecalibacterium; species Faecalibacterium sp. An192. Next base: position 23,137 of record NZ_NFKB01000017.1, on the reverse strand, counting down.
GCATCGACAACTACATCGAGATGTTCCAGAACGCTGAGTTCTGGAAGGCCACCGGCAACACCATCTTCTTCTGCATTATGACGGTGCCCGTGGGCATCTTCCTGTCCCTGATCGTGGCCGTCCTGCTGAACAGCAAGATCCGCGGCCGCACCACCTTCCGCGCCATCTTCTTCCTGCCCATGGTCGTCGCTCCCGCCGCCGTGGCCATGGTTTGGAAGTGGATTTTTAACTCACAATATGGTATTATTAATACACTGCTGGGCCTTGACATCGGCTGGCTGACGGATTCCCACATCGTGCTGATTACCTGCTCCATCGTCCAGATCTGGAGCAACATCGGCTACGACGCGGTCCTGCTGCTGGCTGGCCTGCAGAACATCTCGGTCAGCCTGTACGAGGCAGCGGATCTGGACGGCGCTTCCAAGGTGCGCCAGTTCTTCAGCATAACCCTGCCCATGGTCTCCCCCACGTTGTTCGTCGTGCTGATTATGCGTCTGATGTCCTCCCTGAAGGTCTTCGATCTGATCTACATGATGGTGGACGACGCCAACCCCGCCCTGAACGATGCACAGAGCCTTATGTCCCTGTTCTACCGCGAGAGCTTCATCGCCGGTGACAAGGGCTATGCCTCCGCCATCGTCGTCTGGACCGTCCTGCTGATCGGCGCCGTGACCCTCATCCAGTTCATCGGCCAGAAGAAGTGGGTCAATTACGAGGTGTAAAAGATGGATACTACTGCAACCAAAAGCATGAAAAACTCCAAGCGGGTTACCAAGGCTCTCACTTATGCAGTCCTGATCCTGGGCAGCATCCTCATGATCTTCCCCTTTGTGTGGATGGTCCTGACCTGCTTCAAGACCCAGGCCGAGAGCATGGCCATTCCGCCCCAGATCCTGCCCTCCCAGTGGAACTTTGACAACTTCGTCACCGCCCTCGAAAGCCTGCCCTTCGTCAACCTGTACATCAACACCGCCCTGCTGATCTTCTTCCGCGTGGTGTGCGCTGTGCTCTTCAGCTCGATGGCCGGCTACGCTTTCGCCAAGCTCCACTTCCCCTTCAAGAACGCCCTGTTCGCCATCATCCTGGTTCAGATGATGCTGCCCAGCCAGATCTTCATCACTCCCCAGTACCTGATGCTGGCCAAGGTGGGCATGACCAACTCCATCTTCGCCCTGGTGTTCCCGGGCCTGGTCTCCGCCTTCGGCACCTTCTTCCTGCGGCAGGCGTATCTTGCCATCCCCAACGACATCGCTGAGGCCGCCTATCTGGACGGCTGCAACAAGTGGCAGGCTTTCTACAAAGTCATGCTGCCCCTGACCGGGCCCAGCATGGCCGCTCTGGCCATCTTCACCGCGGTGTTTGCTTACTCCGACCTGATGTGGCCTCTGATCTGCAACACCGACCTGAACATGATGACCCTGTCCGCCGGCCTGTCCACCCTGAACGGCCAGTTCACCACCAACTTCCCCGTCCTGATGGCAGGCAGCCTGCTGGCTATGGTCCCCATGGTCATCATCTACCTGCTGTTCCAGAAGCAGTTCATCCAGGGCATTGCCATGACCGGCGGCAAATAAGCCGACGCGTCACCCTCTGCACTGTTTGACCGGCAGCGTCCGGCCCGCCTGCCCTGCCCCCCGCGGGCGCAGGCGGCGGCCTGCCACCCTATTTGCCGCAATGGTGCCCGGCCCCCAGATTGGCTGGGCGCCATTTTTCAGGTTATAATGCTGAAAGAAGGAGGATACTGTCTATGAGTATCCGCAAAGACCCCGAAACCGGCCTGATCACCCTCCACACCGCCCATACCAGCTATCAGCTGTGGGCCGATGAGCTGGGCATTGTGCATCATCTGTACTACGGACCCTCCATCGGCGAGGCCGACCTGCGCGGTCTGGAGTTCCGCTCCGACTGCGGTTTTTCGCCCCAGCCCGCCGGGCTGGACGCCCAGCGCGACTACTCCCTGGACACCCTCTGCCAGGAATACACCGGCAGCGGGGTGGGCGACTACCGCATCGGCTGCCTGCGCCTCACCGCCGCCGACGGCAGCCGTGCCGCCGACCTGCGGTTTGCCGGGGCGGAGATCCTGCCCGGCAAGTACGAGCTGCCCGGCCTGCCCGCCGCTTTTGACAACGGCGGCGAGTGCGAGACCCTCCGCCTCACCCTGAAGGACCCGGTGACCGGCCTGACGGTGGTGCTGCTGTACGGCGTCTACCACGACGCCGACGTCATCACCCGGGCCGCCCTGGTGGAAAACGGCGGTTCCGCCGCCATCCAGCTGGACAAGGCCGCTTCGGCCTGTCTGGACCTGCCCTTCGGCGAGTGGGAGCTGATCCACTTCCACGGGCGCCACTGCATGGAGCGTCAGCCTGAGCGCACCCCGCTGGCCCACGCCATCCAGACCCTGCGGTCGGCCCGCGGCGCCAGCAGCCACCAGCACAATCCCTTCGCCATCCTGGCCGCCCCCCACACCACCGAGGACGCCGGCGAATGTCTGGGGGCCATGCTGGTCTACTCGGGCAACTTCAAGATCGAGTGCGAGGTCAGCCAGATGCACTCCACCCGTCTGGTGGCAGGCATCAGCGACGACGATTTCCGCTGGACCCTGGCCCCGGGCGAGCAGTTTGTGACGCCGGAAGTGCTGTTCAGCTACAGCGCAAAGGGTCTGAGCCAGCTGTCCTGGCAGTATCACCACTTCCTCCAGCACAACATCATCCGCAGCGTCTGGCGGGACCGTCCCCGCCCCATCCTCATCAACAACTGGGAAGCCACCTACATGGACTTTGACGCCCAGCGCATCTGGGACATCGCCCGCCAGGCCAAGGAGCTGGGCGTGGAGATGCTGGTGCTGGACGACGGATGGTTCGGCAGCCGGGTGGACGACCGCAGCGGCCTGGGCGACTGGCAGTTCAACGAGAAAAAGCTGGGCTGCACCTTCAACGAGCTGATCGGCAAGATCCGGGAGATGGGCCTGCTGTTCGGCCTGTGGATCGAGCCCGAAATGGTCAGCCCCAACGCCGAACTGTACAAGGCCCACCCCGAATGGGCACTGACCATTCCCGGCCGGGCCCCCACCACCGGCCGCAGCCAGCTGGTGCTGGACATGGGCCGTCCCGACGTGGTGGACTACCTGTACGGGCTGTTCCATCAGCTGCTGGCCGACCACGACATCTCCTACATCAAGTGGGACATGAACCGCAACATGACCGACGTGTTCAGCCGGCTGCTGCCCACCGAGCGCCAGGGCGAGGCCGCCCACCGCTATATGCTGGGCCTGTACGACCTGCTGGGCCGCCTGACCCGGGACTTCCCCGAGGTTCTGTTTGAGGGCTGCGCCGGCGGCGGCGGACGGTTTGACGCCGGCATGCTGGCCTACTGCCCTCAGATCTGGTGCAGCGACGACACCGACCCCATCCACCGCATCAAGATCCAGTACGGCACCTCCTTCGGCTATCCTCCCGCCGCCATGGGCAGCCATGTTTCGGCTTCCCCCAACCACCAGACCGGCCGCAGCACCCTGCTGTCCACCCGGTCCACCGTGGCCATGGCCGGCACCTTCGGCTACGAGCTGGACCTGCAGCGCCTGACCGAGGACGAAAAGGACGAGGTCCGCTGCCACATCCAGCAGTGCAAGGAGATTCAGCCCCTGGTGCTGAACGGCCGCTACGACCGCCTGACCGACGCCATGACCGACACCTGCTTCACCGCCTGGCAGTTCACCGCCCAGGACCAGAGCCGCGCCATGGTCAGCGTGGTGGTCATCGACCCCCAGGCCAACCCCTGGCCCATCCATGTCCGCCTCAAGGGCCTGGACCCCAGCGCCCTCTACCATGAGACCCTCACCGACCACACCTACACCGGCGCCGCCCTGTGCCATGCCGGGCTGACACTGCCCATCATGCAGGGAGACTACCCCGCCGTCCAGATCATGATTGAAAGGATCGATGCCGTATGACCGAACAGGAAAACGCACTCTTTCGGGCCCGTTTGGCCCGCCACCACGACGAGCTGCGGTGGCTGTACATGGAGCTGTACGACAATGGCTCCATGTTCGCCGAGCTGTGCAACCAGATGTACCGCTTTGCCGAGATGCGCAGCGCCGCCCTCAAGGCCCGGGACGCCGCCCGTGAGGCCGAGCCCGAGTGGTACAAGCACCGTGACCTGCTGGGCATGATGCTCTACATCGACAACTTCGCCGGCAACCTGAACGGCGTCCGCGGCAAGCTGGACTACCTGCAGGAGGCCGGGGTCAACTGCCTGCACCTGATGCCCTTCCTGAACACGGTGAAGGGCCGGGACGACGGCGGCTACGCCGTGGCGGACTTCCGCACGGTGCGGCCCGACCTGGGCACCATGGAGGACCTGGAAGCCCTCACCGCCGCCTGCCATGACAAGGGGATCAACGTCTGCATGGACTTTGTCATGAACCACACCAGCTGCGACCACGAGTGGGCCCAGCGGGCCCTGGCGGGGGACGGCGAGTACATGAGCCGGTATTTCTTCTTTGACAACCCCGAAATCCCCGCCGAGTACGAAAAAACGGTGCCCCAGGTGTTCCCCACCACCGCCCCCGGCAACTTCACCCGCCTGGAAGACGGTCGCTATGTGATGACCACCTTCTACCCCTACCAGTGGGATCTGAACTACCGCAATCCCCGGGTGTTCAACGAGATGATGTACAATTTCCTGTTCCTGGCCAACCAGGGCATGGACATCATCCGGATCGACGCGGTGCCCTACATCTGGAAGGAGCTGGGCACCAGCTGCCGCAACCTGCCCCGGGTCCACACCATCGTCCGGATGATGCGGATGATCGGCGAAATCGTCTGCCCCAGCGTCATCCTGCTGGGCGAAGTGGTGATGGAGCCGGTGAAGGTGGTTCCCTACTTCGGCACGGTGGACAAGCCCGAATGCCATCTGCTGTACAACGTCACCACCATGTGCACCACCTGGCACACGGTGGCCACCCGCGACACCCGCCTGCTGCGCAAGCAGCTGGACAGCGTCAGCACCCTGCCCAAGGAATATGTGTTCCTGAACTATCTGCGGTGCCACGACGACATTGGCTGGGGCCTGGACTACGACACCCTGAAGACCTGGGGCATGGACGAGGTGCCCCACAAGAAGTACCTGAACGACTTCTTCCAGGGCCGCACCGAGGGCAGCGTCAGCCGGGGCGAGCTGTACAACGACGACCCCACCACCGGCGACGCCCGGTTCTGCGGCACCACCGCCAGCATGTGCGGCCTGGAGTCGGCCCAGACTCCCGCCCAGGTGGACACCGCCATCGGCTTTGACCTGACCCTCCACGCCATGATGCTGTTCCAGTCGGGCATTCCCATGCTGTACAGCGGCGACGAGATCGGCCAGCTGAACGACTACACCTACAAGGACGACCCCGCCAAGGCCGCCGACAGCCGCTACGTCCATCGCGGCGCCCTGCCCTGGACCCGGGCAGCCCAGCGCACCGACAAGACCGCACCGGCCGGCCGGATCTTCCAGGGCCTCCATCAGCTGGAAACCCTCCGCCGCACCAACCCCGCCTTTGAGGCGTCGGCTCAGGTCCGCACCCTGGACACCGGGGACGTGGCCGTCCTGGGCCTGGTGCGCACCGGCGGAGACCAGACCCTGGTGGGCCTGTTCAACTTCGGCGGCGACACCCACGAGGTGGCCCTGCCCGCCGGCACCTACCGCGACATGACCGCCGCCGGACGCAAGAAAAAGACCTTCTCCGGCTCGGTGACCCTGCCGCCCTACGGCTTCTTCTGGCTGCAGCAGCAGGGCTGACACACGCAATTTCAGCTTTCTGCACAGGCAGCGTTTCCCCCATACACCGCCAGCCCCCCGCCGGGGCCGGCGGTTTTTGTTGTCCGGGGCACAGCCGGACTTTTTTCCCGCGGGGGGCTTGACATTGACGCGGCGTCAACGGCTATACTGGCCTCAAGGAGGGAACCACACCATGGAATACACCATTCAGGAACTGTCGCGCCTGTCGGGGGTGACCACCCGCACCCTGCGCTGGTACGACCAGATCGGCCTGCTGAAACCCAGCCGCATCGCGGCCAATGGCTACCGCTGTTACGGCCCGGCTCAGGTGGACCGGCTGCAGGACATTCTCTATTACCGGGCCCTCGGGGTGGAGCTGGCCCGGATCAAGGCGTATCTGGACGATCCCTCCTTTGACCGCCGGGCGGCCCTGAAAAGCCATCTGGCCGCCCTGGAAACCCGGCGCCGCCAGCTGGACCGGCTGATTGATTCGGTCCAGCGGACCATCGACGCCCAGGAAAGGAACGAGATCATGAACGACCACGAGAAATTTGAAGCCTTCAAAGAGGAAACCATCCGGCGCAACGAGGCCGACTACGGCCCGGAAGCCCGCCGCCGCTACGGGTCCGGCCCGGTGGACGCCGCCCACAAGGCCATCCGGGGGATGACCCCTGCGGCCTATCAGGAATGGACCAGCCTGGACCAGGAAATCCTCGCCCGGCTGGAAGATGCCGTCCGGTCCGGGGTCTCTCCCGACGGACCGGACGGCCAGGCCCTGACCCGGCTCCACCGCCGGTGGCTGACTTTTACCATTCCCACCTGCGACGCGGCCCAGCACCGGGGCATCGCCGCCCTCTATGTGGCGGACCCCCGCTTCACTGCCTACTACGACCGCAATCTCCCCGGCTGCGCCCGGTTTTTGTCCGAGGCCGTGGCCCGCTGGGCGGAGTGAGAGGGCCAACAGCTGATAAAGAGACCGGAGCACCCCACTCCTGCGGTGCCCTGCATGTTCGGCGCATCAAGGCGGGGGCGCGCAAAACCGAGGTACAGCTCCGGGCCGCCGCTGCCCAAATTTTCTGCGCCGGACATGGCCGCTGTGTTTATCGCAGGGCAAATATAGGGAGCTGTCCGGACGTGACGAAAAGCCAGGCCACGCAAAACCTTGCATCGCACCCGGGCGCAGGTCCGGATTGCCGCTGCCCGAATTCTCTGCGCCGGACATGGCCGTGGTGTTTATCGCAGGGCAAATATAGGGAGCTGTCCGGACGTGACGAAAAGCCAGGCCACGCAAAACCTTGCATCGTACCGCGCCGCAGGCGCAAACGCCGGGAGCGAGCCGGAGCGTACATGTTCCGCGGAACGGCCGGAGACCCGGAAAGTGTATGGTACCCAGTGAAAAGCTTTTTGCCTACTTTTTCTCGAAAAAGTAGGCAGGTTTGGATTGAAGCCGGATGCAAAACCTGATATAATCGGTCAAAAACATTCCAGGAGGCAGCTTCATGCAGGAGCACATCTTCTCTACCCTCAGCGGGGATATTCATTACTGGACCGATTTCAGCGCACCGGAGGCTATGACTTTGGTCTTTTTGCCCGGCCTCACCGCCGACCACCGTCTGTTCCAAAAACAAATCGAATCCTTTGAGGGCCGGTATCGCCTGCTGGTCTGGGACGCGCCCGGCCACGGGGCATCCCGGCCCTTCCATCTGGACTTCACCCTGCGGGACATGGCCGACTGGCTCCACGAAATCCTCCAGCAGGAACAGGTGGACACCTTCTGCCTGATCGGCCAGTCCATGGGCGGATATGTGGCCCAGAGCTTCCTCCAGACCTATCCCGACGAGGCCGCCGGCTTCATCTCCATTGATTCGGCCCCCCTCAAGCGGCCCTACACCACCAGCGCCGAAATCTGGATGCTGCGCCACTGCGAACCGGTATACCAGGCCATCCCCTGGGACCTGCTGCGGAGCGCCGGTCCCATCGGCTGCGCCGAGACCCCCTACGGCCAGGCCCTGATGCGCCAGATGATGGACTGCTACGGCCATGCGGAATACGCCGCCCTGTCCGGGCACGGCTTCCGCATTCTGGCCGACGCCATGGCCGCCAACCTCCCCTACCGGATCGACTGTCCCGCCCTGCTGCTGTGCGGCATCCGGGACCACGCCGCCTCCACCCAGCGCTATAACCGGGCCTGGGCCCAGGGCGAGGGCCTGCCGCTGGTATGGGTGCCCGCCGCCGGCCACAACTCCAACACCGACAACCCGGTCTTTGTCAACCGGCAGATCGACCTCTTTGTCCGCAAGCTCTCCCCGCTGCTGTGACGCCGGGCCCTGCTGCAACATGAAATCACCTTTTTGGGACGGAGAAACGGAGGCATCATCCCATGAACAAACACACCGGCACTTTGTGCGTCTTTCTGGCGGCGCTGCTGTACAGCATCGGCGGTCTGTGCATCAAGGTCATCCCCTGGAACGGCATGTCCATCAACGGCGCACGCACCCTCATCGCCCTGGTGGTCATCGGCATCTATCTGGCCATCATCCGCCACAAACCCCGGTTCAACCGGTGGATCTTCCTGGGCTCGCTGTGCATCTTCGGCACCAACGCCCTCTATTCCGTGGCCAACAAGCTGACCACCGCCGCCAACACCATCGTCCTCCAGTTCACCGCCCCCATCTTTGTCATTGTCTTTTCGGCCCTGTTCTGGAAGCGCCGGCCCCAGAAACTGGATATCGCCGCCTGCGTGGTGGTGTTCGGCGGGGTGCTGTTCTTCTTTGTGGACAGCCTGGAGGCCGGCGGCGCCCTGGGCAACGTGCTGGCCATCCTGTCCGGCGCGGCCTACGGCGGCGTCTTCCTGCTGAACGATTTCCCCGACAGCGACGCCATCTCGGCGGTCTTCTGGGGCGACGTGCTGTCGGCGGTGACCGGCCTGCCCTTCCTGCTGCAGGAACAACCTCTGGCCCCCACCGCCCTGTTCAGCCTGGTGATTCTGGGCGTCTTTCAGGTGGCGGTGGCCTACATCCTGCTGACCATCGGCCTGCGCACCACCCCCGCCGTCACCGCCAGCCTGGTTTCCGGCATTGAGCCGGTGCTCAATCCCCTGCTGGTGGCGCTGTTTTACGGCGAGACCATCGGCCGGTTCGCCTTCGTCGGCGCGGCGGTGGTCATCTGCGGCGTGGTGGGCTACAACGTCCTGAAAGGCATGCAGGACAAGACCGCCCAAAGCCAAAAGACGGCCTGATCCCCAAAACCACAAAAAAGACCCCGGTTCCTGGTGGAACCGGGGTCTTTTCTTATAAAAAATGTCCAGACCGGACGACATGTGCGTACGGTCTGGACAGATACAAAGAAGCAGCGCTTACTTCAGCACCGCGCCCAGGTTGGCGCTGGTGACCATCCGGGCATAGCGGCTCAGCCAGCCGGTGCGGATGTTGGGTTCGGGGGCCACATACCGGGCACGGCGGGCGGCCAGCTCCTCCTCCGACACTTCCAGGTTGATGCTGGCGTTGGGGATGTCGATGGTGATGGTATCCCCTTCCTCAATCAGGCCGATGGGGCCGCCCGATGCGGCCTCGGGGCTGACGTGGCCGATGGCCGCGCCGCGGGATGCGCCCGAGAACCGGCCGTCGGTGATGAGGGCCACGGTGGTGTCCAGCTTCATGCCGGCCAGGGCCGAGGTGGGATTCAGCATCTCACGCATGCCGGGGCCGCCGCGGGGGCCTTCGTACCGGATGACCACCACGTCGCCGGGAACGATCTTGCCGCCGTAGATGGCGGTGATGGCCTCCTCCTCGCTGTTAAAGACCCGGGCCGGGCCGCTGTGCTGCTGCATCTCGGGGGCCACGGCGCTGCGCTTGACCACGCAGCCGTCGGGGGCAATGTTGCCCCACAGGATCTGCAGGCCGCCGGTCTCACTGTAGGGATTGGTGATGGGCCGGATGGCGTTCTCATTCAGGATGCGGGCGCCCTGGATGTTCTCGCCCAGGGTCTTGCCGGTGACGGTGGGGACATCCAGGTCCAGCAGGCCCTTCTTGGCCAGCTCCGCCTGCACCGCCGGGATGCCGCCGGCGGCGTACAGGTCGGGCATATGGGTGGGGCCGGCGGGGGCCAGGTGGCACAGGTTGGGGGTGCGGGCCGAAATCTCATTGAACATCTTCAGGTCGATGGGCACGCCCGCCTCGTGGGCGATAGCCAGCAGGTGCAGCACCGTATTGGTGGAGCAGCCCAGGGCCATATCGCAGGTCAGGGCGTTGCGCAGGGACCGCTCGTTGATGATCTGGCGGGCGGTAATGTTCTTGCGCACCAGCTCCATCACCGCCATGCCGGCGTGCTTGGCCAGCTGCAGGCGCTTGGAGTACACCGCCGGAATGGTGCCGTTGCCGGGCAGGGCGATGCCCACCGCCTCACACAGGCAGTTCATGCTGTTGGCGGTATACATGCCCGAGCAGCTGCCGCAGCTGGGGCAGCAGTTGCAGGTGCAGTCCTCCAGCTGGTCGTCCGAGATCATGCCCGCCTTATAGGCGCCCACCGCCTCGAACATCTTGGACAGGCTGACCTCCTCGCCGCCGTAGCTGCCCGCCAGCATGGGGCCGCCCGAGCAGACCACCGCCGGCACGTCCAGGCGGACGGCGGCCATCACCATGCCGGGAACGATCTTGTCGCAGTTGGGCACCAGCACCAGGCCGTCCAGCTGGTGGGCCTGGCACATGGTCTCGACGCTGTCGCAGATCAGCTCACGGCTGGGCAGGCTGTACTTCATGCCCACGTGGCCCATGGCGATGCCGTCGCACACGCCGATGGCCGGCATCAGGATGGGGGTGCCGCCGGCCATCTGGACGCCGGCCTTGACCGCATCCGCGATCTTGTCCAGGTTCATATGGCCCGGCACAATCTCACTGTAGGCCGACACCACGCCGATCAGGGGGCGGTCCAGCTCTTCGGGGGTATAGCCCAGGGCATAAAACAGGCTGCGGTTGGGCGCCCGCTCCGAACCCTTCTTCACATTATCGCTTCTCATGGGGTGTATCTCCCTTCTGCCAAATCAAAAAACCGGTCCCGGCGTCGCCACCGGGGCCGGAAAGAAACAGTCTCTTACTTCTTCAGCCAGCTCATCATGCTGCGCAGCTCAGAGCCAACCTTCTCGATGGGGTGCTCGGCCTCCATGCGGCGCTGGGCCAGGAAGTGGACCTTGCGGCCGCCCTTGTCGCTCATCTCGGTGAGGAACTCGGAAGCAAAGGTGCCGTCCTGGATCTCGGTCAGGACCTTCTTCATCTCCTTGCGGGTCTCCTCGGTGATGAGGCGCTTGCCGGTGCGGTAATCGCCGTACTCGGCGGTGTTGGAGATGGAGTAGCGCATCTTGGAGAAGCCGCCCTCGTTGATCAGGTCGACGATCAGCTTCATCTCGTGGCAGGTCTCAAAGTAAGCCATCTCGGGGGCGTAGCCGGCCTCCACCAGGGTGTCGAAACCGGCGTGGATCAGCTCGCAGACGCCGCCGCACAGGACAGCCTGCTCACCGAACAGGTCGGTCTCGGTCTCCTCACGGAAGGTGGTCTCCAGGATGCCGGCGCGGCCTGCGCCGATGCCGGAAGCATAAGCCAGGGCGATCTCCTTGGCCTTGCCGGTGTAGTCCTGCTCCACGCAGATCAGAGAGGGGCAGCCCTCGCCCTCGGTGTACAGGCGGCGGACAATGTGGCCGGGGCCCTTGGGGGCGATCATGATGACGTCCACGTTCTTGGGAGGAGTGATGGTCTTGAAGTGGATGTTGAAGCCGTGGGCGAAGGCCAGGGCCTTGCCCTCGGTCATGTAGGGAGCCACCTGCTTATAGTAAATGTCGGCGCACAGCTCGTCGGGCACCAGCATCATGACCACGTCGCCGGCCTTGGCGGCGTCCTCAACCTCCATCACCTGGAAGTTGGGGTGGCTGGCGGCAAACTCGGATGCCTTGGCCCAGTGGCCCGAGCCCTTGCGCAGGCCCACCACCACGTTCACGCCGCTCTCGGCCAGGTTCTCGGAATGTGCATGGCCCTGGCTGCCGAAGCCGATGATGGCAACGGTCTTGCCGTCCAGAACACCCAGGTTGCAGTCGCTGTCGTAATACTTCTTGATTGCCATAATCGTTGTCTCCTTTTACTGTTTCTCGTTTCAGAATGCCAGAAGATCTATTTCTCTCCGTCCCCCTCTCGAGGAGCGAAAAACCAATGTTATTTGGGGCAGCTCTGGCCCGGCAGCGGGAACTGGACCGCCCGGATTTCCTGGGGCGGCTTCTGCATCCGCTGGTGCATCCCGCCCCGCTCCATGGCCGTCACGCCGGTGCGGCACTGCTCCAGAATGGTGTAGCCCTCGAACATCCGCAGGAAGGCGTCCACCTTGTCGGGCTTGCCGGTCAGCTCAAAGACCATGCTGTCGGGGGACAGGTCGATGATTTTCGCCTTGTAAATGCTGGCGATCTCCCGCAGCTCGGCCCGGTTGACCACGGTGGCCGCCACTTTCAGCAGCAGCAGCTCCCGCTGGAGGGCCTTGCGGTCGTCCAGCACAAACACCTGGCGGGTCACCTCCAGACGCTCGGTCTGGAGCAAAAGCTGATTGAGGCGGTTTTCATCGCCGTACACCGTGACGGTGATGCGGCTGATGGTGGGGTCGTTGGTGGCCGAGACGGTCAGGCTCTCGATATTGAAGCCGCGGCGGGTGAACAGGCTGGACACCCGTGCCAGAACGCCGGTCTGGTTATCCACCAGCAGGCTGACCACCTTGCGCTGTTCCGTATGTTCCATGCTGGTCCCTCCTTTATTCCATCATAATATCCCGGATGTCGCCGCCGCCCGGAATCATGGGCAGCACCTTTTCGTCCTTGCCGATCATGCATTCGATCCAGGTGGGGCCGTCGTTCTTGAGGGCCTCGGCGAATGCGGCCTGGAACTGGGCCAGGTTTTCGCAGTGGTAGCCCTTGAGGCCGAAGCCCTCGGCCAGCTTGACGAAATTGGTGTGGCGGTGGGGGTCGGTCTGGGAGTAGCGCTTGCCATAGAAGGCGGTCTGCCACTGGCGGACCATGCCCAGAACCTGGTTGTTGAAGATGACAGTGATGATGGGCAGGTTGTAGCTGACGGCGGTGCAGGCCTCGTTGAGGTTCATATGGAAGGAGCCGTCGCCGGTGAGCATCACCACCCGCTGGTCCCGGCCCAGAGCCATCTGGGCGCCGATGGCGGCGCCGTAGCCGAAGCCCATGGTGCCCAGGCCGCCGCTGGTGATGAAGCCGCGGCTCTTGGTGTGGCGCAGGTACTGGGCGGCCCACATCTGATGCTGGCCCACGTCGGTGACGTAGACGGCCTCGGGGCCGCACTGGCTGCAGATCTCGCCGATGACCTGATGGGGCATCAGGCGGCTGGGGTCGGACACCGGGTGGTAGTCGTGGGCCTGCCAGTCATGGATCTGGGCCATCCACTCGGGGTGCTGGGCCTCCTTGATCTTGGGGAGCATGGCCTGCAGGATATAGGCTGCGTCGCCCACCACCGACAGGTCCACCTGCACGTTCTTGTTGACCTCGCTGGGGTCGATGTCGATCTGGATGATGGTGGCCTTCTTGGCGAAGGTGCTGGGCTTGAGGGCCACCCGGTCGGAAAAGCGGGTGCCGATGGCCACCACCACGTCCGCCTCGCTGACCGCCCGGTTGGCGGTGTAGCAGCCGTGCATGCCGATCATGCCCAGGCTCAGAGGATCGCCGTAGGGCACCACGCCGGCGCCCATCAGGGTGTAGGTGGCGGGGATGCCGGCCTTATGGATCAGGTCCCGCAGGGGCTGGCAGCTGGCCGCGCTGCGGACGCCGCCGCCGAAGTAGACCAGGGGCCGCTCGGCGCCGTTGATCAGGTCCGCCGCCCAGGAGACTTCCTTTTCATCAAAGGTGGTGACGGTGCGGATGGGCTCGGACTGCTTGGGGGTGAACTCGCACTTGTTGGCGGTGACGTCCTTGGGGATATCCACCAGGACGGGGCCCTTGCGGCCGCTCTGGGCGATGCGGAAGGCCGCCCGCATGGTGTCGGCCAGGTCCTCCACGCGGCGGACGGTGAAGTTGTGCTTGGTGATGGGCATGGTGATGCCCTCGATGTAGGCCTCCTGGAAGCTGTCGCGGCCCAGCAGGTCGGTGGAGACGTTGCCGGTGAAGGCCACCATGGGGATACTGTCCATATAGGCGGTGGCGATGCCGGTGACCAGGTTGGTGGCGCCCGGACCGCTGGTGGCCAGCACCACGCCGGTGCGCCCGGTGGCCCGGGCGTAGCCGTCCGCCGCATGGGACGCGCCCTGCTCGTGGGCGGTCAGCACATGGGTGATCCGGTCTGCATTTTTATACAGTTCGTCGTACAGGTTCAGCACTGCGCCCCCAGGGTAGCCGAAAATGGTATCGACGCCCTGCTCGCAGAGGACCTCGACGAAAATTTGAGAACCGTTGAGCAGCATGTTTTTCCCTCCTCTTTACTCCTAACCAAAGCCAACGTCCAGGGGCCGGCCGCAATAAATAAAAAAGCCCTCGTCCCCTGTTGCCCAAGAGACAAAGACCTTAATACGTAAGTTCTCTGCGGTACCACTCTCGTTGACACGGCGTTGGCCGCGCCCTCTCACGGGCCTCACTTCCCCTCTGGTTCCGATAAGGCCCTGCACGATAACGGGTGCACCCGGCACTGCTTACGGGACCCGCGACGGGCCGCTCAGCAGGCTGCTCCGGGAGGACTTGGCGCGCGGGCCGCCGGCCGCCTTGCACCGTCCGGCGGCTCTCTGAACAGCAAATCTCCCGCGGGTTACTTGTTCCCATCCACGCATTTTTGTTGTTTGTGTTGAAACTTACTATACTAGAAAAAGGGCGTCTTGTCAATCAATATATTTTGCAATGCGATTCGTCTTTCACATGAAAATAATTCACTGCGCTAAATTCCCCCGCACCGCTCCAAAACCCAGTCCCCGGGCCGAAAAACCGTTTTTTCCCGCCTCTGTGGCCTCCGGCCGCCGGGCTAGACTTTTCCCCTGCCCTGCACTATACTTAGAAGGTATATATACCATTTCCACTGTTTGATGCGAGGGGGATATTCCAATGAAAATACAGGATCTCAGCGCGCGGCTGGGAGGGTTGGCAGTCTTTCGCGGGCTGCTGGAGGACCCTGTGATTGCGGCCTACGCGCATTTTATCCAGGCCCTGGCCGACGGGGCGGGCCGCGGTGCGGTATGCCAGGCGGCGGGGCAGTTTGAGGCGCTGCTGTTCGGGGCCGACACCGACGATTTCAGCGAGTACCTGACGGCAGCGGTGCTGGAATGCGAAAACATCTGCGCCCGCCGGGCGGCCCGGGGCGCTTTGTCCCCGGCCCTGGAAAAGGCCCTGGACAGCGAGCTGCACTTTCTGGAGGAGCTGTCGGGGCTGGGCCTGGACCAGCTGCTGCTGGCCGCCGGCCTGACCCCGGCCCAGCGGGAGAAACTGGCCTTCCTGCCCCGGTGGACCGCCCATCCCACCGGCCTGGCGTCCAGCTACGAGGCCCGTCTGTCCGAGATGGGCCGGCTGGGCTACGGCATGTTTGCCCGCCACCACGTCTTTACATTGAATGAGGAGGGCAGGCTGACCCCGGTGCGGCATCCCGATCCCCAGCGTCTGGCCGACCTGCCCGGCTATGAGCGGGAGCGGGAAAAAATCCTGGCCAACACCAAAGCCCTGCTGGCGGGCCTGCCGGCCAACAACGTCCTTCTGTACGGCGACGCCGGCACCGGCAAGTCCAGCGCAGTGAAAGCCATCGTCAACGAGTACGCCCCCGAGGGGCTGCGCCTGGTGGAGGTGAAGAAAAACCAGCTCTACCTGCTGCCCGACCTGATGGACCAGCTGGCGGCCAACCCGCTCAAGTTCATCCTGTTCATCGACGACCTGAGCTTTGCCTCCAACGACGACAATTTCGCCGCCCTCAAGGCCATCCTAGAGGGCAGCGCCGGAGGCCGGGCCGCCAACATTGCGGTGTACGCCACCTCCAACCGCCGCCATCTGGTGAAGGAAACCATGACCGACCGCACCGGCGACGACATCCACGAGGCCGACACACGCCAGGAAATGATGAGCCTGTCGGCCCGGTTTGGTCTGGTGGTCACCTTCCAGCGGCCCGACAAGGCCCTCTACAGCCAGATTCTGCTGGAACTGGCCCGTCAGTATCAGCTGACCATCCCGGAACAGCAGCTGGTCACCATGGGCGAGGCCTTCGCCATCCGGGCCGGCGGCCGCAGCCCCCGGGCCGCCAAGCAGTTCATCGAACAGTGCCGCGCCGGGGTGGTCTGAGCCGCCCGCTCCCAATCCATATAAAACAAAAATCCGCGCGCTCTCCGGTTTGCTCCGGGGAACGGCGGATTTTTTGTTTGGGTCAGGATTCTTCGGGGGTCTCGATGAGGGGGGCCACGGCGTAGCGGCCTTTGCCCGCCCGCTTGGCCTGATAGAGGGCCTTGTCGGCGGCGGCGTACAGGTCCGGATAGGAGGCGCCGCCGGTACAGACCGCAATGCCGATGCTGCAGGCCACCGGCAGGTCCTGGCTGCCCCACCGGATGTTGGTGACCTCCTGAATCAGCCGGGCGGCGTAATCCTCCGCCGCCTGGGCCTCATTGGACAGGTCCAGGATGGCCCCGAACTCATCCCCGCCCAGCCGGCCCACGCGGGTGCGGCCGGGGGCCAGGCTATTCATCAGCTCGCCCAGCTGCACCAGCACATAGTCCCCGCACAGGTGCCCATAGGTGTCGTTGATGTTCTTGAAGTCGTCCATGTCCAGCACCAGCATCCCCAGACGCTCGCCCGGGCCCATCTCATGGAGCCGGCGGGCCGCATAGCTCTCCAGGGCGGTCTTGTTGAGGGTCTTGGTGAAGTTGTCCATCAGCAGCTCTTTCTGCAGCTCGATGATCCGGCTTTTCTGGTCCATGATGTCGAACAGCAGGCCCACACCCAGCACCGGATTGCCGTCTCCGTCGCACTGGAGGGCCAGCTGCAGCTCGAACCACCGCTGTTCCCCGGTTTTCACCGGCAGGAACAGGTCTTTTTTCTGATAGGCCAGCCTGTGGCGGGCGTTTTTCATGCACTGGAAAATCTCGTCCTTCTGGCGCCGCTTGAGGGAGGGGGCGTTCTCGATGTATTCCTTGATGTTCTCGATCCGCTGGGGACCGTTGAAAATCTCCTTCCAGGCGTGGGTGAACCGCACCACGTCGGTGCGGATATCCCACTCAAAGGCGATGAGCCGCCCTTTCTGGAGCAGCAGCTCATACTGTTCGTTGGTCAGGAGGAATTTTTCCTCGTTTTCCTCCAGGGTCCGGTTCATGCTCTCGATCTCGCTCTGCTGCAGCAGCTCCACCCGGATATGCTCGATCCGGGCAAAGTAAATCACAAAGCTCACCAGGGCCACCAGCGCATAATTGAACACCGCCTCGGCATCCCCCAGGGTGGACAAAAACAGCATCAGGGTCCCATAGCTCAGAGCCAGGTTGACCACCGCGTACAGCGGCTCCACCATGGGCAGGGCCGCAAAGGCCACCAGGGCGGTCACCGTCCCGATTTTGCCGATGGAAATGGAGCGGCTGATGTCGTAGATCCCGAACAGGGTCTGCCACACCACCAGCAGGCTGGCCAGCACCATCTGCATCCGGTAGTTCTCCTCCACCGGCTGGTCCTTCATCAGCCAGCCCCCCGCCAGGAACACCGCCGACAGCGCCAGCAGCGCCGCATAAAATCCAAAGTAAATCCGATTGTTCAGGGTGCCCAGGCCCACATGGTTCCACAGCAGCACCCGCGCTATATTGACGATCTGGGTCACAATCCCGTAAATCCCCAGCAAACGCATCAGGTTCCAGTTGAACCGGACCGCTTTGTTCACAAACCGGGTCCGAATCCGGGGTTCCAGATAGCGGCTCATCCCGTTTCCTCCTGTTCTGTCGTATGGGCGGCAGCCCCTCCCTGCCCCCTGCTATGTAGTTACAGTTACCATTCCTATTATAACAAACCCCAAAACCGTTTGTCGAGAGTCATTCTTTTTTTATGGATAAAAATACATCACTTTTCCCGGGGGCAAAGACCTGTCCCCTTCACCTGTTTCCTCCCAGCGTATGCAGCCCGCCGCCCGGGGGTGCATACGGCGCCTTTTCGCTGGGGCAAAAACGGGGCGGAAGGGGGCTTTTCCGGCGCGGGGACGCGGCTTTTGTTGCAGAGCGAACGGCTCCGTCATTTGTCACAAATTTAACAGAGAATTTTTGTGCAAGAGTATATGTGAAAAAAGAGTGAAAGTTCCATGGACCATTCTTGACAATCCTAAGAAAAGCCGCTAATCTATTGTTCGTAAGCGAACTATAAAACAGGGCTTTTCCGGCCCGAAAGGGGGTGGGATCAAATTGGAAAAAGACTGCGGTGCTCTGGTCAACCTGGTGTCGCGCAAGGTCAAACGGAGGCTGAACGTCACCCTCCAGGGTCTTGGCATCACCGCCATCCAAAGCCGGGTCATCTACTATATCCTGGTCCACTGCCAGCAGGGGCCGGTGTTCCAGCGGGACATCGAACAGGTGTTCGGCATGAGCCGCTCCACCGCCACCGGCATCCTGCAGCAGCTGGAAAAGAAGGATATCATCCGGCGGGAGAGCGTTTCCACCGATGCCAGGCTGAAAAGCCTGGTGCCCACCGAGCGGGCCGCCGAGCTGGACGCTCAGGTCCGCGCCTGCCTGCGGCAGACCGATGAGGTTTTGACCCGCGGGCTGTCGGAGGGGCAGGTGCAGCTGTTCAAGGAGATTGCGGCCGCCATGGCCCAGAACCTGGAACAGGCCGAGGACGTCCCGCCCGCCGAGCCGTGACCGGTGTTGATCCGGCTTGCAACAATCCGGCTCTGAACAGTTCGTACAGGAACAAAGGGATGGCGCTGCGGCGCCGTCCCCCACACTATTTTAAGGAGGAATCCACGAGGAATGACTCACATCATCAAGACCTTGTCTCACTCGATCCGTGAGTACAAGAAAACCTCGATCCTGACCCCTCTGCTGGTCACGGTGGAGGTGATTCTGGAGTGTGCGATCCCCTTTGTGATCGCCAACCTGGTCAACCAGATGCAGGCCGGCTGCTCCATGGACGTCATCGTGCGGTACGGTGTGTCCCTGCTGGTCATGGCGGTGGTGTCCCTGATCTTCGGCGCCGCCGCCGGCGCCACCTGCGCCAACGCCTCCGCCGGCTTTGGCCGCAACCTGCGCAAGGATATGTTCTACAAGATCCAGGACTATTCCTTTGAAAACATCGACAAGTTCTCGGTGTCCAGCCTGGTCACCCGTCTGACCACCGACATCACCAACGTCCAGATGGCCTACATGCTGATCATCCGCGTGGCCATCCGCTGCCCCCTGATGCTGGTGTTCTCCTTCGTCATGGGCTTTGTGATGGGCGGCCGTCTGGCCATGCTCTTCCTGTTCACCATTCCGGTGCTGCTGATCGCCCTGCTGCTGGTCATCCGGGCCGCCACCCCCCTGTTCCGCCGGGTGTTCCGCAAGTACGACGCCCTGAACGACTCGGTGCAGGAAAACGTCCAGGCCATGCGGGTGGTCAAGAGCTACGTCCGTGAGGACTACGAGAAGAAAAAGTTCGCCGCTGCCGCTGAGGACGTCCAGAAGGACTTCACCAAGGCCGAGCGGATCATGGCCCTGAACGGCCCCATGATGCAGTTCTGCATCTACGTGGGCATGGTGTTCGTCATGTCCTACGGCTCCTACACCGTCATCACCACCCAGGGCCTGGACCTGAACGTGGGCCAGATGTCCTCCATGCTGACCTACAGCTTCCAGATCCTGATGAGCCTGATGATGCTGTCCATGGTGTTCGCCATGATCACCATGTCCCAGGAGTCGGCCGAGCGTATCGTGGAGGTGCTGGACGAGGAGAGCACCCTCCACAGCCCCGAAAACGCCCTGACCGAGGTGAAGGACGGCTCCATCGACTTTGACCACGTCAGCTTCAAGTATTCCAAGAAGGCCGAGCGCTTCGCCCTGTCCGACATCGACCTGCACATCAAGTCGGGCGAGGTGATCGGCATTCTGGGCGGCACCGGTTCGTCCAAGTCCAGCCTGATCCAGCTGATCCCCCGTCTGTACGACGTCACCGAGGGCAGCGTCAAGGTGGGCGGCGTGGACGTCCGCAAGTACGACCTGGAAACCCTGCGCAACCAGGTGGCCGTGGTGCTGCAGAAGAACGTCCTGTTCTCGGGCACCATCAAGGACAACCTGCGCTGGGGCAACCCCAACGCCACCGACGCCGAGATGGAGGAGGCCTGCCGCCTGGCCCAGGCCGACGAATTCATCCAGCTGTTCCCCGACAAGTACGACACCTGGATTGAGCAGGGCGGCTCCAACGTGTCGGGCGGCCAGAAGCAGCGCCTGTGCATCGCCCGTGCCCTGCTGAAGAAGCCCAAGATCCTGATTCTGGACGACTCCACCTCCGCCGTGGATACCCGCACCGACGCGCTGATCCGCCAGGGCTTCCGGGAGTTCATCCCCGAGACCACCAAGATCATCATTGCCCAGCGTGTGGCCAGCGTCCAGGACGCCGACCGCATCATCATGATGGAGGGCGGCCGCATCACCGCCATCGGCTCCCACGAGGAACTGATGCAGACCAATGCGGTCTACCGCGATATCTATACATCCCAGAACCGTGCATCGCAGAATCCGGCAGGAGGTGACAAGGATGCCGAATAACACCACCAGCACCGGGCGCGGCAAGCGCGCCCCCAAGGGCGTCGCCGCCCGCCTGATCCGCACCATCTTTTCGTTCTATCCGGTCCTGCTGCCCATCACCCTGTGCTGCATCCTGGTCAACGCCATCGTCAGCTCGCTGCCCTCGGTGTTCATGCAGAACGCCATCGCCGTGGTGGAGGCTACCTACCGCACCGGCGACTGGGCCTCGGCTTCGGGCACCATCTTCCGCCTGCTGACCATCCTGGTGTCCATGTATGTGGTCAGCCTGGCCGCCAGCTTCGCCTTCAACCAGCTGATGGCCATCATCACCCAGGGCACCCTGGCCAAACTCCGCGAAAAGATGTTTGACCACATGCAGGACCTGCCCATCCGCTATTTCGACACCCACAGCCATGGCGATATCATGAGTTTCTACACCAACGATATCGACACCCTGCGCCAGCTCATCAGCCAGAGCCTGCCCCAGCTGATGATTTCGGGCGTCACCCTGCTGAGCGTCTTCTGCATCATGATCTACTACAGCATCTGGCTGGCCCTGGTGGTGCTGTTCGGCGTCATCATCATGTTCTTCACCGCCCGCTACGTCAGCGGCCACTCCTCCAGCTACTTCCTCCAGCAGCAGATCACCATCGCCAAGACCGAGGGCTTCATGGAGGAGATGATGAGCGGCCAGAAGGTCATCAAGGTCTTCTGCCACGAGGACGGCGCCAAGGCCGACTTCGACAAGGTCAACGACGAGCTGTTCGGGAACAGCGAAAAGGCCAACCGCTACGCCAACATCCTGATGCCCCTGCTGGCCAACATGGGCAACGTGACCTACGTTCTGGTGGCCCTGGTGGGCGGCAGCCTGCTGCTGTGGGGCACCCCCAACCTGAGTCTGTCGGGCATGGCCCTGAGCATCAGCATCGTGGTGCCCTTCCTGAACATGACCAAGCAGTTCGCCGGCGCCATCGGCCAGGTGTCCAACCAGGTGAACATGGTGGTCATGGGCCTGGCCGGCGCCCACCGGATCTTTGCCCTGCTGGACGAGGAGCCCGAGGTGGACGAGGGCTACGTCACCCTGGTGAACGCCCGCGAGAAAGAGGACGGCACCCTGGAGGAATACCCCGAGCGGACCAACGTCTGGGCCTGGAAGCATCCCCACCACGACGGCACCATCACCTACACCCGCCTGCAGGGCGATGTGCGGTTCTATGACGTGGACTTCGGCTATGTGCCCGAAAAGACCGTCCTGCACGACATCTCCCTGTACGCCAAGCCGGGCCAGAAGGTGGCCTTTGTGGGCTCCACCGGCGCCGGCAAGACCACCATCACCAACCTGATCAACCGGTTCTACGACATCCAGGACGGCAAGATCCGTTACGACGGCATCAACATCCGCAAGATCAAGAAGGCCGACCTGCGCCACTCCCTGGGCATCGTGCTGCAGGACACCAACCTGTTCACCGGCACCGTCATGGAGAACATCCGCTACGGCAACCTGGACGCCCACGACGAGGAATGCATCGCCGCCGCCAAGCTGGCGGGTGCGGATGACTTCATCCGCCGCCTGCCCGACGGCTACAACACCATGCTGACCGGCAACGGCGCCAACCTGTCCCAGGGCCAGCGCCAGCTGCTGGCCATTGCCCGGGCCGCCGTGGCGGACCCCCCGGTCATGATCATGGACGAGGCCACCAGCTCCATCGACACCCACACCGAGGCCATTGTCCAGCGCGGCATGGACGCCCTGATGAGCGGCCGTACCACCTTCGTCATCGCCCACCGTCTGTCCACCGTCCAGAACGCCGACGCCATCATGGTTCTGGACCATGGCCGGATCATCGAGCGCGGCACCCACGAACAGCTGATCGCCCTCAAGGGCACCTACTACCAGCTGTACACCGGCGCTCTGGAACTGGACTAATTCTCCTGTACAGGCATCCATATTCCCAAAGTCAAAGCGGCGTTTCCCGCAGCCTCACCGGCCGGGAAGCGCCGCTTTCCGTTTGTGTGCGGGCCCGACTGGCCTGTGCTCTGCCCCGGGGCGGCGCCGTCACCCCAGCAGCGCCCCCAGCCCATCCAGCAGCCAGGCAAACCCCGCCAGCCCTGCCGCAGCCAGAACCACCCCCAGCCCGCACAGCAGGCATCCCAGGCCGCCCCCCGGTCCGCCGGGATGCGGCCCGCCGGTCTGAGGCTTGCCGGGTTTCTGCGTCCGGTCAAACGCCTGCTTGTAGTGGGCGTAGCCCCGGGCGCCCTTGCCGTAAAACCCGAAATCCCAGTCCTTCATCCTGCCTTCCTCCTCCGCATGGGCGGCGCTCCGCCCCGTTCTATCGGTCTGATTGTACCACAGGCCCGGTCCCTTTGGCAGGACTTTTCCCGCCCCTGCGGCTGCCGCCTCTGCCCGTTTTCCGCCGCCGGGCCTCTCTCCTGTCCGCCCGGACGCCCCCCGGTAAGGCTGCCCGCCCCCCTGCCGGTCAAGCAAATGCTTCATTTGCCAGGCAAACGCAAGCAAATCAAGCAAATGCTACTTTTGCTAAGCAAACGGTAGCAAATCAAGCTGTAACTGTAACTGTCCCTGTAACTGTCCCTGTAACTGTCCCTGTAACTGTCCCTGTAACTGTACATGTTCCTGTCTCTCTCAATAGAGAGAGTTAAAGAGAGAGGCAAAAGACGCTGTGCGCCG
>NZ_NFKB01000164.1:0-507 GCF_002160175.1 Faecalibacterium sp. An192 | reverse complement strand
GGCGGTAGATGCACTCTGTTTTGAGGATGGAGAAAAAATTTTCAGCCATCGCGTTATCATACGGATTTCCCCGTCTTGACATAGATGGTGTAATGCCGTATTCTTTAGTCAGGTTAAAGTACGCTTGGGAAGTATACTGAAACCCCTGGTCGCTGTGGAGCTGTAACTCCGCGGCGACCTTCTTCTTTTCTCTGCGCACTGCCTGGCGGATCGTATCCAGAACCAGGTTGACTGTTTGCTGGGTTGCAGTTTTATAAGCCACAATACTGTTGTCGTACAAATCACGGATCATAGACAGATACAGTACACCTTGTTTGGTTTGAATATAGGAGATGTCGGTCACCCATTTGCGGTTTGGCGCTTCAGCGTGAAAATTCCGATTGAGAAGATTCTGGTATTTGTGCAGCTGCTGACCCATCTGCTGCCAACGTCTGCGGCGACGGATTTCAGACAATAAGCCGTATTTTTTCATGACTCGCAGGATCGTTTTAGGGTTATGGATGATTT
>NZ_NFKB01000163.1:0-519 GCF_002160175.1 Faecalibacterium sp. An192 | reverse complement strand
TCCTGTCTCTCTCAATAGAGAGAGTTAAAGAGAGAGGCAAAAGACGCTGTGCGCCGATGGCGGCACACACCGCCTTTTACGAAGAGAAAGACGACTTCCACCGGTTTGGAATAGAACCCGATGACCAGCCCCGCCGGGAACCCCAAGGGCCCGTCCTGCTTGCAGGTCCCGCAGAAGCGGGCGGGAGGCACGGGGGCTCATTGGAGGCCCGCCGGGGCCGTTCGAGGCCGACAGGGAAAGCCCGGGCCGTCGGGGCGGCCCGGAACCCGGCCCAGAGCCGTGAGGGAGCGGCCGGGGGCCTTTCCGCCGGATATTTCCGGCAAAAAGCGGCAAAAGTCGGCAAAGGGCGGCAAAAGCGGCA
Source organism: Faecalibacterium sp. An192 (assembly GCF_002160175.1). Taxonomy (NCBI): domain Bacteria; kingdom Bacillati; phylum Bacillota; class Clostridia; order Eubacteriales; family Oscillospiraceae; genus Faecalibacterium; species Faecalibacterium sp. An192. Next base: position 158 of record NZ_NFKB01000163.1, on the reverse strand, counting down.
AATGCCGGATTTGCCGCTTTGGTTTTCGGCAAAACCGGCTGTAACTGTTCCTGTAACTGTCCCTGTAACTGTCCCTGTAACTGTCCCTGTAACTGTACATGTTCCTGTCTCTCTCAATAGAGAGAGTTAAAGAGAGAGGCAAAAGACGCTGTGCGCCG
>NZ_NFKB01000162.1:0-537 GCF_002160175.1 Faecalibacterium sp. An192 | reverse complement strand
CATTATACAGCAAAACAGCTCGCAGCGCGAGCTGTCTGTGTAGAGAACTTCCTGCAAAAATTCTATGAGGTCTGCTGCAAAAACGGCCTGATTTTTTGTGGAAAACTTTGCCTCACAAAACGCACCGTTCCACGCTTTTATTTGCTTTAGGCTGGTCAATGGAAAGGCCTTCGGTCAGCCACCGGAATTCCTGCCAGCTTAAACTTCGCATCTCGGCACAGCTGCGGGGCCATTGAAATCCTCCGCCATTCTCCATTCGCTTATACAGCAGCACAAAGCCGTCCCCCTCCCACAACAGGGCCTTGATTCGATCCCGCCGTTTGCCGCAAAACAAAAACAGGCTGTTGGAAAACGGGTCCAGCTCAAACTGCTGCTGTACGATCTGCGCCAATCCGTCTATTCCGCGCCGCAGGTCCGTGTATCCACAGGCCAGATAGATATGATCTACCCGGCTGATGTCACCCAGCATGTCGGATTCCTCGAACGACTGCGCTGATCTGTTCTGCGCTTACACCTGCTGGAAGCTCTACCAGGATA
>NZ_NFKB01000161.1:0-582 GCF_002160175.1 Faecalibacterium sp. An192 | reverse complement strand
CTTCCAGCCAGCACCAAAAAGCCCTGAGCATGGGTTTCTCCACCGCAAGGCGCTGTTTCTGTCTTTCTTCGGCTGGCAGTTCTGCCAGTTTCTTTTCAGCTGCAAACAGTTGGTCACAGTAATCCCGACCAACCTGTGCCGGTGTGAGAAGGCCTTTTGGATTGCTGGATGCAGCAGGCATGGCTTCTACGAACTTCCGGCGCAGATGGGCCCAGCAGCCGCAGCGGGTAATATCCGGTACCTGGTTGTAGCCCGCATAGCCGTCGGTATGCAGGTATCCGTGAAACCCCTCCAGAAACTTCTTTGGGTATTCACCGCTGCGTCCGGGCTGGTACTCGTACAGAACAATGGGCGGCAGCCCATCCATACCGGTACGGTAAACCCACATGTAAGACTTGGACTGAGCGGTCTTGCCGTTCTCTTTGAGAACCTGCACCACCGTCTCATCTGCATGCAGGACCTCTCTTTGCAGGAGCTCTTTCCGCATGGCATCCCACAGAGGCTCCAGCCAGTCTTCCGCACACCGGATGATCCAGCGCGCCATGGTGGTCCGGCTGAATGTCACCCCCAGCTGTTTCCATG
>NZ_NFKB01000160.1:0-582 GCF_002160175.1 Faecalibacterium sp. An192 | reverse complement strand
TGCTGCAGAAGAAGCGGTTTGGCAGTTCCAGCGAGGCGACGCCAGTGCAGGCGGAAGAAGAACCTCTGGGCGTATTCCCGGAAGCCGAGTTGGAATACAAAGAAGACGCCCCGGAACCGTTCAAAAAGGACCAGAGGGGCGTCCACAAGATAAGCGAAGCGGGCCGCTGGAAACTAACAAGCAGCAATGAGACGGAAAATCGGATCTTTGACTTGGACGAAGAAGAACGAATCTGTCCGAGGTGCAAAGGAAAACTGGTTTGGATCGGGAAAGAGTTGGTACGGGAAGTCTTTGAATACCAGCGGCCCAAACTGAAGCTGGTCCGGTACTGGCAGATGAGTTACAAATGCCCGGCCTGCCACAAGAAAGGCCGCAGTGTCATTGTGCGGGCTTCCGTTCCAAAGCCTTTGCTGAATCACAGTCTGGTTGCGGCTTCGGTGGTGGCAGAAATCATGTACCAGAAGTATGTGAACGCCATGCCGCTGTACCGGCAGGAAGCAGCATGGAAACAGCTGGGGGTGACATTCAGCCGGACCACCATGGCGCGCTGGATCATCCGGTGTGCGGAAGACTGGCTGGAGC